>NZ_JACBXC010000328.1 GCF_013870535.1 Streptomyces phytophilus
GCAGGGGAAGCCGGTGCGGCCGGCGGGGGCGCTCGCGCCGCAGGCGCGGGTGGCGGGCGCGGGCCGGACGGGGTTGTTCGACGACGTCGTCGGCACCGGCTTCGTCTTCCTCAGCGGCCGGGAGCCAGGCGGATTGCTGGACGCGGCGGCCCGGGACCGGCTGCGGGAGTGGGGCGCGCACCTGGTGCGGGTGCTCCCCGCGGGCACCCCGGCGGAGCGTGCGGGGGCCGGCGAGGTCGTGGACCTGGACGACGTGTACCTGCCGTTCCTCGCCGAGTCCGGCGCGGCGGCGCTGCTGATACGGCCCGACTTCTACGTGTACGGGGGTGCCGCCGATCCCGCGGCGGCCGGCGCCCTGGTGACCGGGGCGTACGAGCGGCTCCGCGGCACCCGCGACCCGGTCACCGCCTGACCCGCCCGGACGCCCCGGCGACCGACGCACCCACGGGGACCGACCGCCCCGACCGACCCCCTCACCGAAGGCCGACCGCTTTCCCCGACGACCGAGGAGTTCCGACCATGACCGACGTCCTTCCCCCTGTGCAGTCCCTGCCGCTGAAGCGCAGCAGCCGCTTCGACCCTCCGGACGACCTCAAGGCGCTGCGCGAGCGGGGCCCCCTCAGCCGCTTCTCGTACCCCGACGGGCACCTGGGCTGGCTGGTGACGAGCCATGCGGCGGCCCGCGCGGTCTTCGCCGACCAGCGGTTCAGCTCCCGGCGGGAGTTGCAGCACTTCCCCATCCCGCACCCGTTCGTGAGCGGGGAGATGCCACCGGCGGACCCCGGGTCGTTCCCGGAGATGGACCCACCGGAGCACACGCGGTACCGCAAGCTGCTCCAGGGCGAGTTCACCGCCCGGCGGCTGGCGCACCTCACGCCGCGGATCGAGAAGATCGTGGCGGACCAGTTGGACGCGATGGAGGAGGCGGGTCCGGGGGCCGACTTCGTGCGGACGTTCTCGCTGACCGTCCCGTCGCTGGTGATCTGCGAGCTGCTGGGCGTGCCCGCCGAGGACCGGGAGCAGTTCCAGGCCAGGGCGCACGTGGTGGCGGTGGCGAGCATGGACTCGACGCCGGAGGAGACGATGGCGGCCCTGGGCGCGCTCCAGGAGTTCGTGCACGGGCTGGTACTCGCCAGGCGCTCGGCACCGACCGACGATCTCCTGGGCAACCTGGTGCGGTCCGGGGAGCTGACCGACGAGGAGCTGACGACGATCGCGCTCAACCTGCTGTTCGCGGGGTACGGCCTGACCGTGAACATGCTGTCGCTGGGGACGTTCGCGCTGCTGGAGAACCCCGCTCAGCTGGCGGACCTGCGGGCGGAGCCGGAGCTGATCGACAACGCGGTGGAGGAGCTGCTGCGCTATCTGACGATCATTCACGTGGGGCCCACCCGCACGGCGTTGGAGGACGTGGAGCTGGAGGGCACGCTGATCAGGGCCGGGGAGACGGTGACGCTGTCACTGCCGTCCGCGAACCGCGACGAGGAGCGCTTCGAGCGGCCGGACGAGCTGGACTTCAGGCGGCAGGGCGCGCGGAGCCACTTGTCGCTGGGCCACGGGATACACCAGTGCCTCGGTCAGGAGCTGGCGCGCATCCAGATGCGCGTCGCCTACCCGGCGCTCCTGCGGCGCTTCCCCGACCTGCGGCTCGCGGTGGCTGCGGACGAGGTGCCGATGCACGACGAGCTGGCGTTCTACGGTGTGCGCGAGCTGCCGGTGGCGTGGGGCGCCGCGAGCGGCGGCGCCTAGCCGCCGGCGGGCCGGGGGAGCCGGGCGCGGGCCGATCCGCCCCGGCTCGTTCGCCTGCCTAGCGGGACGCGCGCCGCCGGGGCGGCTGGGCGCACTCCACGAACTTCGCGAGCCGGCCCTCGACGAGCCGGGTCAGCCCCTCGACGAAAGAGTCCCGCAACTCCGGCGGCAGCGCGTCGAGTACGTCCAGGTGCGTACGCGAAACGACCTGGTCAGAGCGGGATAGCAATTCCTTGCCCTTTTCCGTGACCTCGATGATGCATGCCCGGCGGTCGGCTGGGGACGGCTTACGTTCTGCGAGGCCCTCGCGTTCGAGCTTGTCGGTGATCGTCACCATGGTCGTCCTGTCCAGTCCGACCGAGTCGGCGATGTGACTCTGAGTGAACTCGCCCTCCAGGGCCCGACGCAGCACGCAGTGCACCCGAGGCGTCGCGCCCACCTCCTCAAGGTTGGCGGTCATCTCGGTTGCCAGCGAGTGACTCGCCCAGGAGAGAAGGAAGCTGAGGTCCGTCGCGGTGGTGGTCGTCGTCATGGTTGAAGTGTAACCAAAATGATCCAGAACAGAACATTCGATTCGCAAGCAATCACGACTTCGACGGCCCCTCGCGACGACGCCTCCTCGACGCTTCCCCGTAGGACGCTTGCTTACTCTCCGTCTACCAGCGGCCGCCCTCACACCCCGCGGGGCCGCACCGACAGGCGCGGACATTACCGGAAACACGCCCCTCCGCCCCGGATTTACGGACGTCCGCAACTTGATAAGGACACAGAAAATTTCATGTCCAATGATAGACAGCCGGATGGTTCAGTGTGGTAGCATCAGCCAATAGATCATTGGAGTGTCGCATACATGTAAATTATCCGCATTCTTAGGGGGGAATGTGCGATTCAATGTCTTAGGTCCGCTAGAGGTGTTCATAGACGACCGCCTCGTACCCTTGAGTGGCGTGAACCAGAGAGCCACCCTGGGCCTGCTCCTTCTCAACGCCAACAAAACCGTCGCCACCAGTCGCTTCGTAAAGTCGATCTGGGGCGACGATGCACCCATCACCTCGCGCAAAATGGTACAGAACGCGGTCGCCGGCCTACGTCGGATCATGTCGACGTCCCACTCCCCCCACGCCGAGTTCGACCTCGTCACCTCGTCCCACGGTTACATGCTGCGCGTCGAATCAGAGGCCGTGGATCTCACCCGATTCCGCCGCCACGCCGCGCAGGGCCGCGCCGAATTAGGGGCACGGCTGCCTGAAGAGGCAGCCCGTACGCTCGCCGAAGGACTTGCCCTCTGGCGGGATTCCGTACTCGCCGACCTCGCCGAGGAAGGCATCAGCTGGCCCGCTTTCCAGCAGTTGGAGAAGGAGCGGCTGGCCGCGTACGAGGACTGGGCCGAGGCCGGGCTGCTGCTCGGCCGGCACCGCGAACTCGTCGAGGAGCTGGACCAGGTCGCGAGCGTCGAACCCGCCCGGGAGCGGCTGTGCCGGCAGCTGATGCTGGCGCTCTACCGCTGCGACCGGCAGTCCGAGTCCCTCGCGGTCTACCGGCGGACCCGCGGCGCACTCGTCGAACTGCACGGTCTCGACCCGTCGCAGACGCTGCAGTGCATGGAGGCGGCGATCCTCAGACAGGACCCGAAACTCCTGGAGGAGACCCCGCCGACCTGGCCGCATCCGGCGACCGCCGGCCGGTCCTGGTAGCACCGCCACCCCGTAAACGACGGGATCACCGCCCCGCTCCTGAGGGGCGACGACGTGCCTGTCGCCGTCGCCCCCGTTCCACCTGCCCCGTGCGACGACCGCTCCTGCCCCGGGCGGCGGATCCGGACGTCGTCGCCGGGGCAGCACCTCAGCGCCCGGCCCCGGCGAGCAGGGCGCGGGCCGCCAGCCGGTAGCCGGTGGTGCCGAGCCCCGCGATGACCCCGGCGGCCAGCGGCGCGAGCACCGACTCGTGCCGGAACGCCTCGCGCGCCCACACGTTGGAGATGTGCACCTCGATCCAGGGGCTCGGATAGTTCGCGAGCGCGTCGCGCAGACTCCAGCCGGCAATCATGAGGGCGCCCGGATTCACGATCGCGCCGACGGTGTCGTCGTGCTCATGGATGCTGCGTACGAGTTCACCTTCCGAGTCGTACTGGTGGGAAAGGACTTTCCAGCCGCGGTCCGCAACCTCGTCGGCCACGGCGTCCGCGATGTCGGCGAGCGTGTCGGTTCCGTAGACCTCGGGTTCCCGGCGGCCGAGAATTCCCAGGTTCGGACCGTTGAGCAGCAGCAGTTCACTCATGCCGCGGACGGTATCGCAGCGGTTGCCTCAGCCGGTAATTCTTTGCCAATTAACGGGTCTCAAGGGGGAGTGAGGGGGATCGCTAGGGGGATGACGGGTGCGGCGGCCAGACAGTAACTTGCCGTTGAATCCACCGAGAGACTTGGAGCGGAGAACCATGAGCTCGACTTCCCCGACGGTTCCGGAATTCCCCGCCTGGCCACAGTACGGTGACGAAGAGCGCACCGGGCTTATCCGCGCTCTGGAGCAGGGCCAATGGTGGCGCATGGGCGGCAGTGAAGTCGATTCGTTCGAGCGCGAGTTCGCGGAATATCACGGCGCCGAGTACGCGCTCGCGGTGACGAACGGCACACACGCGCTGGAGCTGACACTGCAGGTGCTCGGCGTCGGCCCGGGCAGCGAAGTCATCGTGCCCGCCTTCACGTTCATCTCGTCCTCGCAGGCGGCCCAGCGGCTCGGCGCGGTGGCCGTCCCGGTGGACGTGGACCCCGCCACGTACTGCATCGACCCGGCCGCCGTGGCGGCGGCGATCACGCCGCGGACGAAGGCGATCATGCCGGTGCACATGGCCGGCCACTTCGCGGACATGGAGGCGCTGGCGAAGCTGTCCGCGGACAGCGGGGTGCCGCTGCTGCAGGACGCGGCGCACGCCCACGGCGGCGAGTGGGAGGGGCGGCGCGTCGGCGAGCTGGGCTCGGTCTCCGCGTTCAGCTTCCAGAACGGCAAGCTGATGACCGCGGGCGAGGGCGGGCTGGCGCTGTTCAGCGACGCCGAGCAGTACGAGACGGCGTTCCTGCGGCACAGCTGCGGCCGGCCCCGTACGGACCGGCGGTACTACCACCGCACCAGCGGCTCCAACTTCCGGCTCAACGAGTTCTCCGCGAGCGTGCTGCGCGGCCAGCTGAGCCGCCTCGGCGGGCAGATCGACACCCGCGAGGAGCGCTGGCCGGTGCTGTCCCGGCTGCTGGCCGAGATACCCGGGGTGGTGCCGCAGGGGCGGGATCCGCGGGTCACCCGCAACCCGCACTACATGGCGATGTTCCGGGTGCCCGGCAGCACCGAGGAGCGCCGCAACCGGGTCGTCGACGCCCTGGTCGAGCGGGGCGTGCCCGCCTTCGCCGGCTTCCGGGCGATCTACCGCTGCGACGGCTTCTGGGAGTCCAACGCGCCGGACGAGAGCGTCGAGGACATCGCGCGCCGCTGCCCGAACACCGAGGCGATCAGCGCCGACTGCGTGTGGCTGCACCACCGCACGCTCCTCGGCACGGAGCAGCAGATGCACGACATCGCGCGCCTCGTGGGCGACGTGCTGGCAGCGGAGTGAGCACCGTGAGCGACTGCGCCGGGCCCCGCAGCGCCGTGATCAGGACCGCCGTCGTCGGGCTCGGCTGGGCGGGGCGGTCGATCTG
>NZ_JACBXC010000329.1 GCF_013870535.1 Streptomyces phytophilus
CCCACAGGTCGCCGGTCAGGGCGCCCGCGTCGACGGTGCTGGACTCCTCCTGCGGGGCGCGGGTGTCGGGGTCGAGCCAGCGCACGGTGGCCGTCGCGACGCTGCCCGAGGCGCCCTCGGCGAGCCGTACTGCGTACAGCGCGGTGACGGTGTGGCCGGGGCCGACCTCGCCGCCGTCGACGGCGTCGTTGCGGAAGTCCTCGTCGGCGACCTGGCGGTTCTCGTAGCCGATCAGCCGGTAGTCGGAGACGGCGTCCGGGTCGAAGACGACTTGCGCCTTGGCGTCGCGGGCGCGCAGGTCGACGTTGCGCGGCAGGTCCTCGACGAAGACCTTGCGGGCCTGGTCGGTCTCGGAGACGTAGGTGGTGTGGCCGTCGCCCTGGTTGGTCAGCCGCTCCATCAGCGCGTCGCCGTACTCGCTGCCGACGCCGACGCCGAACAGGGTGATGCCGAAGTCCTCCCGGGCCGCGGCGATGCGGTCGAGGATCGCGTCGGCGCCGGTGGCGCCGGTGTTGGCGAGCGCGTCGGAGAGGAGGACGACGCGGTTCGTGGCGCCCTTGCGATGGCCGTCAACCGCCTCGTCGTAGCCGCGGGCCATGCCGGCCTCGACGTTCGTGCTCTCGGCGGGCTGCAACTTCTCGACCGCGTCGTGTATGCGGTCCTGGGCCCCGCCGACCGCCGTCATCGGCAGCACGGTGCGGGCCTCGTCGCTGAACGCGACGAGTGCCAGCGCGTCGTCGTCGCGCAGTTCGTCGACCGCGGTGTGCAGGGACTCCCGTACGAGGCTGAGCCGGCCGGGCTCCGCCATCGAGCCGGAGACGTCCACGACGAAGGTCAGCGATGCGGGCCGGCGCGTCTTCGTGCCGTACTCGTTGCCGTCGGGGCGGGTCGCCAGCCCCACGCGCATCAGCGACCAGCCGTCGTCCGCCGCTTGGGCGCCGTCGGTGGTGACGGAGAAGCCGTCGTCCTCGGGCGCGGGGTAGTCCTGCCGGAAGCTGTTGACGAACTCCTCGTGGCGCACGGTGTCCGGCTGCGGCAGCGAGCCGGCGCCGATGGTGCGGCGGGCGTAGCTGTACGAGGCGGTGTCCACGTCGAGCGCGAAGGTGGACACCATGTCGGGCTCGGGTACGAAGGAGTCCGCCCGCTGCTTGCCCGCGGCCTCCGGGGCGGCGTCGTACGCGCCGTCCGGGGCTGCCGGGGCGGGCGCCCCCTGGGCCGGCGGGGGCACGTCCCCGGCGCCGCCTCCCTCCTGGGAGAGCCGTTCCTTCCCTGTGTCGCTCCCGCCCCCGCTGCAACCCGTCAGCAGCAGCGGCACCGCCGCCAGTCCTGCCAGTCCTGTGAGCACCACGCGTCTCATCGCGCCCCTCCCTCGTGCCGTCCTCATCGGGACTGTGACGAAGGAGGGGGCGATTCGGTGCCGTTACTCCGTCGACTGCTCCGTCGACTCCCGGATCCCGGCCCATGGCATCAGTGACACGGCATCAGCTCCTCGCACACACGACGGTTGATGGTGGAGGCGGTGCGGAACACCGGAACCGTCCGGATCCCGGTGCCGCAGACAAGTCGCACCGTTACTCGCAAAGTACCCCCCGTCCGCGCGATCTGCCTCCCCAATGCCGGGACCGGTCTCAGTCGGACGTCGGGAAGCCGAGGTCGACACCGCCGTCCGCGGGGTCGGGCCAGCGGGTCGTGACGACCTTCGCCCGGGTGTAGAAGCGGACGCCGTCCTCGCCGTAGATGTGGTGGTCGCCGAAGAGGGACTCCTTCCAGCCGCCGAAGGAGTGGTAGCCCACGGGCACGGGGATCGGCACGTTCACGCCGACCATCCCGGCCGTGGCCTCCAGCTGGAAGCGCCGCGCGGCGCCGCCGTCGCGGGTGAAGATGGCGGTGCCGTTGCCCCACGGCGAGCCGTTGACGAGCCGCACGCCCTCCTCGTACGTCTCCGCCCGCACCACGCACAGCACCGGCCCGAAGATCTCGTCCCGGTACGCGTCGGACTCCACCGGCACCCGGTCCAGCAGGCTCACCCCGATCCAGTGGCCGTCCTCGCGGCCGGGGACGGTGTAGCCCGTGCCGTCCACGACCACCTCGGCGCCCTGCGCCGCCGCACCCCGCACGTAGCCGGCGACCTTGTCGCGGTGCTCGCGGGTGATGAGCGGGCCCATCTCCGAGTCGGGGTCGTCGCCGGGGCCGATCCGGACCTTGCGCGCCCGCTCGGCGATCTTCGCCACCAGCTCGTCGCCGGTGCCGCCGACCGCGACCACCGCGGAGACCGCCATGCAGCGCTCCCCCGCCGAGCCGTACGCCGCCGAGACCGCGGCGTCCGCGGCCGCGTCCAGATCGGCGTCGGGCAGCACCAGCATGTGGTTCTTCGCCCCACCGAGCGCCTGGACGCGCTTGCCGTGGGAGGTGCCGGTGGTGAAGACGTACCGGGCGATCGGGGTGGAGCCGACGAAGCTGAGCGCGGCGACGTCGGGGTGCTCCAGCAGCCGGTCGACGGCCTCCTTGTCGCCGTGGACGACGTTGAACACGCCCTCCGGCAGCCCGGCCTCCGCCAGCAGCTCCGCGAGCAGCCCGGCCGCCGACGGGTCCTTCTCGCTCGGCTTCAGCACGAAGGTGTTGCCGCAGGCGATGGCCAGCGGGAACATCCACATCGGCACCATGGCGGGGAAGTTGAACGGCGTGATGCCCGCGACCACGCCGACGGGCTGCCGGATCGAGGCGACGTCGATACGGGTGGAGACCTGCGTGGACAGCTCGCCCTTGAGCAGCTGCGGGATGCCGCAGGCGACCTCGACGATCTCCAGCCCGCGGGCCACCTCCCCGAGGGCGTCGGAGTGCACCTTGCCGTGCTCGGCGGTGATCAGCCGGGCGACGTCCTCGCGGCGGGCGGCGAGCAGTTCGCGGAAGCGGAACAGCACGGAGGTACGCCGCGCGAGCGACGACACGCTCCACTCCGCGAACGCCTCGCGGGCGGCGGCGACGGCGGCGTCCACCTCGGCTGCGGAGGCGAACGCGACCTCGGCGGCCTGCGCTCCGGTGGCGGGGTCGTAGACCGGTCCCGACCGTCCCGAGGCGCCCTCGACTGCCTTGCCGCCGATCCAGTGGCCGATGGTCTTCATGGGCAATCCCTTCGTCCAGCAACGGTCTCGGTCTAACCGCCGCCGCCGAGCCGTGTCAATCATGCGTGGATCACGTCGCGTGCGTGTCCCGTCACCAATGTCACGGTTGCGTCGGTTCCCCACCACATCTGCTCGACAACCCCCCGGCGGTGGTCGGCCGGGGCGCCCGGCGGGCACAGGGTCACTGATCACCAGGGGCGCTGCCCCGGCGCCCCGCCGGGAGGTACAGATGACGGACAGCCTGTGGTCGTACAAGGAGATCGCGGCCCACATCGGCGTGCAGACCGAGACCGTGCGGTCGTACCGGAAGCACGGGATGCTGCCGGCGCCCGACGTCGTCGAGCACGGCAAGCCCTACTGGTACCCCGACACGGTGCGCGCCTGGGTCGCCCAGCGGCCCAGCAGCCGCGGCCGGCGCGGCCGCGGGTGACGTCGCCCCCCGCGGCCGGGCCGACCGCGCCCGCGCTGCTCCGGCGTCACCGCTCCCCGACGGTCGCGAGATCGTCGGACCTGTCCGCCGGCCGCTGCTCCTGACCGGGCGTCCCGGGTCCGCCTTCGCCGAATCCGCTGCGCTCCACGCGCTCGTGGAAGCGGCGCAGCGGCCCGGGCGCCCACCATGTGGCGGCCCCGGTCAGCTTGAGCACCGCGGGCACCAGCAGTCCGCGGACGACCATCGCGTCCATCAGCACCGCGAGCGCGAGGCCGATGCCGAGCATCTTGGTGTTGGTGACCCGCGAGGTGCCTATCGCGACCATCACCACCGCGAGGATCACCGCGGCGGCGGTGATGAGCCCGCCGGTCCGCCGCAGCCCGAAGACGACGGCCCGGTCCTGGTCCCCCGTGCGGTCGTACTCCTCCTTGATGCGGGAGAGCAGGAAGACGCCGTAGTCCATGGAGAGGCCGAAGGCGACGCAGAACATCAGCACCGGCAGCGTCGTCTCGATGTCGCCGGTCGAGTTGAAGTTGAGGGCGCCGGACAGGTTGCCGTCCTGGAAGATCCACACGATGGCGCCGAACATCGCGGTGAGGCTCAGCGCGTTGAGGACGACCGCCACGAACGGTATGAGCACGCTGCCGGTGAGCAGGAAGAGCAGGATCAGCGTCGCCAGCACGATCAGCAGTGCGGCCCAGGGCAGGACGGACGCGATGGAGTCCTTGGCGTCCACCAGGTCGGCGGCCTCGCCCGTGGCGGACGCCTCGAAGGGCGGCCCGAGGTCGCGGATGTCGCGCACCAGGTCCTGGCTGGCCGCGTCCACCGACTCGCTCTCGCCCGTCACGGTCAGATAGCCGGCGCCGGCGTCCCTCACGGGCCCGTCGACCCGCTCGACGCCGTCCAGCGCGGCGAGTTGCTCCCGGTACCCGGCCAGCTCCCCGGCGGCCGGGTCACCCTCGACGTAGATCTCGATGGTCCCGCCGGGGGTGTCCGGGAAGCCCTCCCTGATGAGCTGCTGGACCTGGTGCGACTCGGCCGACCGGGGAAGCTGCCGGTCGTCCGCAGTGCCGAACTCCACCTGGAGGAACGGCAGTCCGAGCAGCACCAGCCCCGCGGTCGTGAGCACCGCGAAGACCGGCGCCCGGCGCATCACGAGCTTCGCCAGCCGCGCCCAGCCGCGTCCGCTCTCGGCGCCGCCGGGCACCCCGCCGCGCCTGGGCAGGATGCGCCAGGAGTTGACCCGCGGGCCGAGCAGCACCAGCGCGGCAGGCAGCACGGTCAGCGCCGCCACCGCGGCGAGCAGCACCACCGCTATCCCGGCGTACGCGAACGAGCGCAGGAAGTACTGCGGGAACAGCAGCATCGCCGAGAGCGACACGGCGACGGTCAGCGCCGAGAACAGCACCGTGCGGCCGGCGGTCCGCAGCGTGGTGCCCACCGCGCCCAGCGGATCCGCGCCCGCGGCCAGCTCCTCGCGGTAGCGCCGGACGATGAACAGCGCGTAGTCGATGGCGAGTCCGAGGCCGAGGGCCGTGGTCAGGTTCTGCGCGAAGACCGACACGTCGGCGAACTCGGTGATGCCGCGCAGCACCGCGTTCGTCCCCAGGATGGCGACGATGCCCACCGCCAGCGGCAGCAGCGCGGCGACCGCGCTGCCGAAGACGACGACGAGCAGCAGGAGCGTCACCGGCAGGGCGATGATCTCGGCCCGCAGCAGGTCCTCCTGGATGGTGCTCTGCAAGTCGTCGTAGACCGCGGCCTGCCCGCCGAGACGCACCTCGACCGGGCCGTGCTCGCCGCGGAAGTCGGGGGCGAGAGCGTCGAAGACGTCTCTGGTGTGCGTCTCGTCCCCGGTGATGCGCGCGGCGACGA
>NZ_JACBXC010000033.1 GCF_013870535.1 Streptomyces phytophilus
CTGCTCGTGGGCGGGGTCATAGGGATAACTCCTCGTCGGCGAAGGTTCGGGATCGGGTCGTACGGGTCGCGGGCCTGTACCCCGCGCTGCGCTTGTTGCAGATGTCGAAGCCGCCATGCGGCCGAACGGGATCAGGGTCGCGAAGCCGACCGCCGCGACGGCGAACGCCCGCCTGTCCGGCCACGACGGCACGGTGTGGCTCAGCCATCGGGGTTCCTCTTCTCCCAGCCGTCCGCCCACAGGTCGAAGTGCGCCCGCTGCTGGGGGAACTCCGCCGCCGCGTCGGTGTCCAGCTCCACCCCGAGGCCGGGCGCCTCGGAGCGCGTGAAGTAGCCGTCGACCACCTCGGGCGCGCCCTTGACCACTTTCTTGATCTCCTCGTCGGCGAAGTCGTTGAAATGCTCCAGGATCTTGAAGTTCGGCGTGCAGAAACCGACCTGCAGGGAGGCGGAGGTCAGCACCGGACCGCCGACGTTGTGCGGCGCGAGGAGCACGTAGTGGGTCTCGGCGGTGGCGGCGAGCTTGCGGGTCTCCAGGATGCCGCCGACGTGCCCCACGTCCGGCTGCACGATGTCCGCTGCCTGACTCTCGAACAGCTCGCGGAACTCGATCCGGTCGTGGATCCGCTCCCCGGTCGCCACCGGCACGTCCACCCGCCCGGCCACCTTCGCCAGCGCCTTGAGGTTCTCCGGCGGCACCGGCTCCTCCAGCCACGCCGGCCGGAACGGCGCCATCTCCCGCGCCAGCCGCACCGCCGTGGCCGGGGAGAAGCGGCCGTGCATCTCCAGCATCAGCTCCGTCTCGTCGCCGACGGCGTCGCGCACGGCCTCGACGAGGGAGACCGCGTAGCGGGACTCGGCGTGGTCCAGCTCGAAGCGGCCCGAGCCGAACGGGTCGATCTTCAGCGCCCGGTAGCCGCGCTCGACCACCCGGCGGGCGGCCTCGTGGTACGCCTCGGGCGTGCGCTCGGTGGTGTACCAGCCGTTGGCGTACGCCTTGACCCGGTCGGTCACCGCGCCGCCGAGCAACTGCCACACCGGCGCGCCCAGCGCCTTGCCCTTGATGTCCCAGCAGGCCGTCTCCACGCACGCGATCCCCGACATCACGATCTCGCCCGCCCGGCCGAAATCGCCGTACTTCATCCGGCGGACCAGGTCCTCGATCGCGAACGGGTCGGAGCCCGCGATGTGGTTCACCTCCGCCTCGCGGAGATAGCCGGCCAAGGCGTCGCTGCGGCCCAGCATCCGGGTCTCCCCGACGCCGGTCAGGCCCTCGTCGGTGTGCACCTGGACGTAGGTCAGGTTCCGCCAGGGGGTGCCGACGACGTGCGTGCTGATTCTGGTGATGCGCACGGCTGGTGACTCCTTCAGCGCGTTCGAGATTTCGTCATACGTTCGAAATTCTGGCGCGACAGTAAGGAGGCGGGCGGCGGCTGTCAACGGTCGGCGCACGGTGAACTCGTGGACCGCGGCCGAACGGTGATGCCCGCCCGGCGATCCCAGGCGTGTCACACAAGGCCGTTCAGGCAGGCCCCGTTCGCGATTCGAGTGGGCGACCCCGTGGCCCCGAGGCGCGGGGCGACCATGAAGGTTCATGGATGTGATTCGAGTTCCCCATGCTGACATGACGGGGGCATTTTGGTAAGACGGGTTCATGTCAATGAATCGACGGTCGTTCATGGGTGCGGTCGCGGCGGGCGCGGTCCTGGGACCGAACGCGGACAGGGCCGCCGGGGCACTGGACCGGCAGGGCGCACCCTTCGGTGCCGCCGGGCTGCGGGACGACGGCTACGACGGCTCCGACATGTGGCTGCGCTACGTACCCGTCCGCGATCCGCACCTGCTGGGGCGGTACCGGCGGCAGGTGACCGACGTCATCGTGGAGAACGCCGACCGGAACGCCTCGTACCGCCACACACCGAACCTGAGCACGGCTCCGGGATCGACCGAGCGGCTGATGGCGTCCACCCTGGAAGCAGCCCGGGAGGAACTGGTCCGGGGCCTGAGCGGGCTGCTGGACCGGCCGGTGCGAGCACTCCCGCGACCGGGGGACGTCCCGCCCGACGGCGCGGTCGTCGTGGGGACCCCGGAGAGTTCACCGGCCGTGCGCCGGTTCCTGCCGGCCGGCGAGCTGGAGGGCGTGGGCCGGGACGGTTTCGTCATCAGGTCGGTCTCCCGGGGGCACCGGGCGTTCACCCTCATCGCGGGTACCACCGAAGTGGGCGCACTGTACGGCACGTTCGCGTTCCTGCGGCGCATCCAGACGCACAAGCCGATCACGGAACTGGCACTCGCCGAGACCCCGAGGGTCGCCAACCGCCACCTGAACTACTGGGACACCGAGCGTCTCTACGCCGGCAACGACGCGTCGGGAACGGGCGGGCTGAACGGCGAGAACGGCGCCATCTTCAACTTCGCCGCGACCGGCGCCAGCGCCCCGCTGAACCTGCCGGTCGTTCTCGACCGCTACCTCGTGGCGGCGAGGGCGATGGCTTCCGTCGGGATCAACGGGATCACCATCAACAACGTCAACGCCGACAACTCCTACCTCACCCCCGAGTACATCGCCCAGGAGGCGGCCCTGGCCGACGCGCTGCGGCCGTACGGGATCAGGCTCGCCCTCTCCATCCGGTACGCGGCGCCCATGGACGCCCGCTTCGCGCCGGACACGCTCACCGAGGAGCAGATGGCGCCCACCGACGCCGACTTCCAGGCGTGGTGGACCCGCAGGGCCCGGCGGATCCAGGAATCCATACCCGACTTCGCCGGTTTCACCGTCAAGGCCAACTCCGAGGGCCAGCCGGGCCCTCAGGACTTCGGCTACGACCACGGAGACGGCGCCAACGGCATGGCGACAGCGGTGGCGCCTCTCGGCCTGAAGATCTACTGGCGGACCTTCGTCTACAACCCCGACGTCGACAGCGACCGGCTGAAGCGCGCCTACCTGGAGTTCGGCCGCATCGACGACGAGCCCCGGCCCGACGGGACCACCGGCCGCTTCCTGGACAACGTGTTCCTCCAGACCAAGAACGGCCCCCTGGACTTCCAGGCCAGGGAGCCCGTCCACCCGATGTTCGGCCGGATGGAGAACACCAACCAGGCCCTCGAACTCCAGATCACCCAGGAGTACACCGGCCAGAACCGGATGCTCTGCTTCCTTGCCCCCATGTGGGAGGAGATCCTCAAGACCGACACGCACGCCACGGACATGCAGGGCCGGCCCCTCGACAGGCGCCTGGTCGGCCACGTCGTGGACGGAACGGCCCAGGGCCACTCGGACACCGCCGTCGTCGGCGTGGCCAACCTCGGCAACGCGGACAACCTGACCGGGCACCACTTCTCCCAGGCGAACCTGTACGCCTTCGGCCGCCAGTCCTGGGACTGGACCGCGGACTCCGCGGACATCGCCGCCGACTGGGTGCGGATGACCTGGAGCAACAGCGGGAACGTGGTCGACGCGGCTGTCTCCATGATGATGGGATCGTGGGAAGCGCTGGTGAGCTACCAGACCCCGCTCGGGATCGCACACCAATTCACCGCCGACGTCCACTACGGCCCCGGCCCCTCGGAATCACACCTCCCGCGCGAGGACTGGAACCCCGTCTACTACAACAAGGCGGACAGCGTCGGTCTCGGCTACGACCGCTCCCCCACCGGCAGCAACTTCACCGCCCAGTACTTCCCCACCCTGGAAGCGGCGTACGGAGACATCGGCACCGTCCCCGAGAACCTCATGATGTGGTTCCATCACGTGCCCTGGGACCGCCCCATGAGCAGCGGCAGGATCTTCTGGGACGAACTCGTCCACCACTACTATGCGGGAGTCCGGTACGTCAGCGGCATGCGCCGTACCTGGGACTCCCTGGAACCCGAGATCGACGCCCGCCGGTTCGCCGAGGTCAAGGCCGAGCTGGCGCTCCACGAGACGGACGCGGCCGACTGGCGGGACACCTGCGTGAGCTACTGGCAGCGCTTCAGCGGCAGGGACATCCGCGTACCGGACTGAGCTCCGGGTGCTCCGAGGTGGGAAGGCCGCGGCGCGGGGATGGACCCCGCGCCGCGGCTGCTTCGGCGTCAGAGGTGCGGGGTCGCGCGCTGCGGCTGGGGCTGAGTGACCCGGAAGCCCACCTTCCGAGCAGGCGATAGTTTCGTAGACGCCGACAGACCTGAAGCCCCCTGCTCGATTGTTTCGGTCTGAACAACGAATCATGCGAGAAGGGTTGACGCTGTTCGTCGGCTCCCTATCATCCAGACTGCTCGATACTTCGATCCACGTTCGATATCACGAACCAATCGGAACCGCGTACTCAAAGTGGAGGAGGTTCCCATGCGCAGACGAAGTTCCGGCCCCAGACACCCGTTGGTGGTGCTCGCCACCGCGGTTGCGGTCCTGATCGCGTTGGCGCCGGCGATCGGCGCCGGCCCGGCCGCGGCGGCGAGCAGCGGCACCTTGCGGAGCGTCGCATCCAGCCGGTGTCTCGACGTGTCGAACGCCAGCCAGACCAACGGCGCGTATCTGCAGATCTGGGACTGCTCGGGCGGGACCAACCAGCAGTGGACACACACGGACAGCAATCAGCTGACCGTGTACGGAAACAAGTGCCTGGACGTTCCCGACCACGCCACCGCACCCGGTACCCGGGTACAGATCTGGTCCTGCAGTGGCGGTGCGAACCAGCAGTGGCGGGTCAACTCCGACGGCACGATCGTCGGCATGGAGTCCGGGCTGTGCCTGGACGTCACCGGCGGCGCCACGGCCAACGGCACGGCGGTGGTGCTCTGGACGTGCAACGGCGGCAGCAACCAGAAGTGGACCGGCCTGTCCGGGACGCCGGGCGGCGAGTGTGCGCTGCCGTCGACGTACCGGTGGTCGTCGACGGGCGTGCTGGCGCAGCCGGCGAACGGGTGGGCCGCGCTGAAGGACTTCACGAGCGTAGTGCACAACGGCAGGCACCTGGTCTACGGGACGACCGCCGGGGGGTCGTACGGCTCGATGGCGTTCAGTCCCTTCACGAACTGGTCGGACATGGCGTCGGCCGGGCAGAACCCGATGAACCAGGCCGCGGTGGCGCCCACGCTGTTCTACTTCGCGCCCAAGAACGTCTGGGTGCTGGCGTACCAGTGGGGCTCGTGGCCCTTCATCTACCGCACGTCGAGCGACCCGACCGACCCGAACGGGTGGTCCTCCCCGCAGCCGCTGTTCACCGGCAGCATCTCCGGCTCCGGCACCGGCCCGATCGACCAGACCCTGATCGCTGACGGCCAGAACATGTACCTCTTCTTCGCCGGTGACAACGGCAGGATCTACCGGGCGAGCATGCCGATCGGGAACTTCCCGGGCAGCTTCGGCTCGTCGTACACGACGATCATGACCGACTCGACCAACAACCTCTTCGAGGGGGTGCAGGTCTACAAGGTCCAGGGGCAGAACCAGTACCTCATGATCGTCGAGGCGATCGGTGCGAACGGGCGCTACTTCCGCTCGTTCACCTCCTCCAGCCTGAACGGTTCATGGACCCCGCAGGCCACGAGCGAGGGCAACCCCTTCGCGGGCAAGGCCAACAGCGGTGCCACCTGGACCAACGACATCAGCCACGGTGACCTGGTCCGCAACAACCCCGACCAGACCATGACCATCGACCCCTGCAACCTGCAGTTCCTCTACCAGGGCAAGTCCCCCGATGCAGGCGGTCCCTACGACCAGCTTCCCTGGCGGCCGGGCGTCCTCACCCTCCAGCGCTGACCCGCCGGGTCCGCGGTGCTCGCGGTGCACCGCGGACACCGGCTGATCGGTTACTCACGCTTCGCGGAACCCCGGCCGTACGCCGGCCGGGGTTCCGCCTTCTGTCCTGTTGCCGAGGATCACCCGGCGGCTGCGGAACCCGGGCCGGGCGGTGCCGTCGACGCGCGTGCCACCAGTTCCGTGGCGAGTTCGATGTGGTGGGACTCCACCTTCTCGCCGTTCGCCAGGCGGAGGGCGGTGCGCAGGGCGACGCCGCCCATCTCCCGCAGCGGCTGGCGTACGGTCGTCAGCGGCGGCGACGCCGTCCGGGCGAGAAGCGTGTCGTCGAAGCCGACCACGCTCAGGTCCTCGGGGATGCGCAGACCGCGGGAGCGTGCCGCCTCGATGACGCCCAGGGCGATCTCGTCGTTTCCCGCGAATATCGCCGTCGGTTGCTCTTCCAGGTCCAGCAGCGCCGCGGCGCCGGCCAGACCGGCCTGGTACGTGAACTCCCCCGGCCGGACGTAGGCGGGGGGTACGGGCGCTCCTGCCGCCTCCATGGCGGCGCGGTAGCCGTGCGCGCGGGCCTGGTTGCACGCGGCGGCGGCCGGCCCGCCGAGGTGGGCGACGCGGCGGTGGCCCAGGGAGAGCAGGTGCTGAGTCGCGGCCAGACCACCGGCGAAGTTGGTCGCTCCGACGCTGTTGACCCGATTGTGCGGCAGGTGCAGCGGGTCGAGTACGACCGCGGGAAGACCGGCCCGGGCCAGCGCGTTCAGGTGCGCCTCGGTGTAGACGCTGGTGACCCCGATGAGGGCGCGGCGGCCGGCGGTGACCAGGTCCCGGGCCCAGTGCGGGGCGTGGGACGATTTGCCGATCACCACCGAGGCTCCCAACTCGGCGGCGGCGTCGACGATGCCGTCCACCGCCTCGGCCACGTACGGCCTGAGGCCGCCCGCGAACTGCACTTCGATGGTCGGGCTCTGCGGACCCTCGGTGTGGCGGAACACGGGTGCGAAGTAGTCGTGCCGGTGCAGCAGTTCCAGTACCCGGGCGCGCGTCTGCGGCGCTACGTCGCTGCGGTCGTTGACCACTTTGGACACGGTCGCGACCGAGACCCCCGCCGCTCGGGCGATGGTCGCCAAGGTGGTGCGCCTAGTGTCCGTCGGCATCGGCTGCTTCCCCCTGCTGTCTGTCCACCGGCGTAGTGAGCCGCCGGTCGTGGCCGACCACACGGGTGGGGCCGGTCAACCGTACGGTAACGCGGCAGGGGAGGTCCGCCGAGGAGGCGCCGAGGAGCACCTCGACCTCGCCGGGTTCGACGATCCGCCGCAGATCGCGGCCGGTGAACGCGGTCCGGTCGGCATGCACATGGAACCGGACCCGCGCGCTCGCGCCGGGCTCCAGCCGGACCCGGGCGAAGCCGGCCAACTGCCGGGCGGGCCGGGTCACCTGGGCGACGGGGTCACGCAGGTACAGCTGGACGACCTCGTGGCCGGACCGGGCACCGGTGTTGCGTACCCGTACCGATACGGCGAACTCGCCGTCGGTGGGTATCTCGGTCGCGCTCGGCCGCGGGTCGTCGACCTCGAACGTGGTGTACGACCTGCCGTATCCGAAGGGGAACAGCGGCGTCGGGTCGATGCTGCTGATGCCGTGGGTGTTCCTGCCGAGCGGTGGCTGCAGGTACGTGCCGGGCTGGCCGCCCGGACGGCGGGGTATCTGGACCGGCAGCTTGCCGGCGGGGTGGATCCGGCCGGACAGCACACCGGCGATCGCCGCCGCTCCTTCCTGACCGGGCATGAACGCCTGGACCAGACCGGCGGTGCGGGGGTGCACCTCGCCCAGGGCGTACGGGCGGCCGGAGACCACCACCACGACCACGGGCGTCCCGGTGGCGAGGAGTTCCGCGAGCAGGTCGGCCTGCGCACCCGGCAGCCGCAGGTCCTCGGCGTCGCAGCCCTCGCCGGACGTCCCGTTGCCGAACATGCCCGCGCGGTCGCCCACCACCGCCACGCACAGGTCCGCCCCGCGGGCCGCGGCCACCGCAGCGGCGAAGCCGGACCGGTCGTCGCCGGAGACGCCGCAGCCCGGCTCGTGGACGATCTCGGTGTCCAAAAGTTCGCCGCGCAGCGCGTCGAGGACCGTCGGCGCCGCTACGCCGAGGCCCAGGCCGGGATGGCGGGGCAGGACGTGGTTGGGGAAGGCGTAGCAGCCCATGAGGGTGCGCCGCCGACCACGGCGAGCCGGCCGGGCGCCGGACGCCCGGCGCCGAGGAGGGGCAGGGCGCTGCCCTCGTCCAGCAGCACGACGGATCGTTCCGCCAGCTCCCGGGCGAGCTCCCCGTTCTCCGGTGAGTCCAGATCGACGTCGGCGGCCCCGGCGACCGAGCTTTCGGGCGTCCAGCCGGGATCGAGCAGCCCGAGCTGGAACTTCTGGGTCAGCAGACGGCGCACCGCCCGGTCCACCAGGGACTCGGGCAACTCGCCCCGGCCGACCCGTTCCACAAGGTGGCGGCCGAAGCCGACCGTGTCGGGAAGTTCGACGTCGATGCCGGCGCCGAGCGCCAGTACGCCTGCCTGCTCGGTTTCCGCGGCCACCCCGTGCATGCCGGCCAGGAACGCGACCGCCCCGTAGTCGGAGACCACGGTGCCGGTGAACCCCCAGTCGCCGCGCAGCAGATCGGTCAGCAGCCAGGAGTCGATACCCGCCGGGACCCCGTCCACCTCGGAGTACGCGTTCATCACGGAACGGGCCCCGCCCACCGCGATCGCGGTCTCGAACGGCGGCAGCATGACGTCCAGCAGCTCGCGCCGGCCGAGGGGCGCCGGCCCGTGGTTGCGGGCGGCGCGGGACGCGGAGTACCCGGCGAAGTGCTTCAGGGTGGCGATGACCCCGACGCCCTCCAGACCGGCGACATAGGCGGCGCCGAGCACCGAGACCAGGTACGGGTCCTCCCCCATGGTCTCCTCGACCCGGCCCCACCGGTAGTCGCGGACCACGTCGAGGACCGGAGCGAGACCCTGGTGCACGCCGACCGCCCGCATGTCCCGGCCGATCGCGGCACCCAGCCGCTGCACCAGGTCCGGGTCGAACGTCGCCGCCCACGCGAGGGGCGCGGGATAGACCGTGGCGCCGTAGGTGGTGAACCCGGTGAGGCACTCCTCGTGGACCAGCGCGGGGATGCCCAGCCGGGAGCCCCGCAGCACCGTGTGCTGCGACCTGACGAGCTCGGCGGCCCCCTCGGCCGGGGTCACCGGCCGGCTGCCGTACACCCGGGTGAGATGGCCGAGGCCGTCCCGGGATGCCTCGGCCAGGGGGATCTTCCCGGACTCGAACACCTCCTGGATCGGCGCCACACGCAGCCCTCCGGCGCGCTCGCCGCCGTCTTCCTCCGCGCGCGCCGTGTCGTTGCCGATCCAGCGGCTGCCGAGTTGCGCGACCTTCTCCGCCACCGTCATCTCTGTCAGGAGGGCGTCGACCCGGTGCGGTACGGGCAGCGCCGGGTCCCGCCAGCGGGGCGTGCCACGGCCCGGGACCGGTAGTGATTCAGCCGTGGGCATCGCGCGCTCCTCTGCACTCAATCCATGAGTCTCGAAACTCTTTCGACCTTTGCGGAGTCACCTCAAGGTCACCTCCACCCGAGCGTACGCGTACAGACCTTGCCCTACAACGGGCTTGCGCATGCCTTGACAGCCAAATGCTCCGTACCTAACTTGCACCCACCAACAGGTTCAGCAGAAGCAGGATTTCGAAAACTTTTCAGCCCTGGCCCGCCGGAAGCTGACGGCCCTTCGAGTGCGGAGAACACACATGGAGATCCACCTCTCTCGTCGTACCCTCCTCGGTCTGGCGGCCGGCGTGCCGGCCTCCGCGGCGCTCGCCGCCTGCGGCTCGTCCGGTCCCGGCAAGGGCGGCGACGGCGGCTCGGCCACGTACTGGCACCTGAGCGGCCAGCCCCAGGAAGGCGTCAGGACCGGCGCGGTGGAGCGGTTCAACGACGCCAACCCCAAGGGGCAGATCCAGGTCACCACCTTCGAGAACGACGCGTACAAGACGAAGATCAAGACCGCCATCGGGGCCGGGAAGGCGCCCACCATCATCTGGGGGTGGGGCGGTGGCACGCTGCGCAGCTACGTGGAGGCCGACCAGGTCGACGACCTCACCCCGTGGTTCGACCAGAACCCCGAGATCAAGAACCGGCTCTTTCCGTCCTCGTTCGGCGCGGCGACCGTCGACGGCAGGATCTACGCGATGCCGTTCGAGAGCGTGGAACCCATCGTCCTCTTCTACAACAAGAGGGTCTTCGACGACGTCGGGGTGGAGCCGCCCCAGTCCTGGGACGACATCATGGCCCTGGTGCCCAGGTTCAACGCGGCGGGCATAGCGCCGTTCTCCCTCGGCGGCCAGTCCCGGTGGACGAACATGATGTGGCTGGAGTTCCTGTTCGACCGCATCGGCGGCCCCGAGGTGTTCCAGGCCGTCTTCGACGGGGAAAAGGACGCCTGGTCCCACCCGGCCGCCATCGACGCGCTGACCAAGGTGCAGGACCTGGTCAAGGCGGACGGATTCATCAAGGGCTTCTCCTCGATCACCGCGGACTCCAACGCCGACCAGGCGCTGCTGTACACCGACAAGGCGGCGATGATGCTGCACGGCTCCTGGTCGTACGGCATCCAGCAGACCGAGGGCGGCGACTTCGTCTCCGGCGGCGGCCTCGGCTTCATGAACTTCCCGCCCGTCGAAGGCGGCAAGGGCGATCCGGGCAACTCCGTCGGCAACCCCGCCCAGTACCTGTCCATCTCCTCGAAGGCCAGCGCCGAGCAGAAGAAGATCGCCAAGGACTTCTTCGCCACCGGCGTCCTCACGGACGCCGAGGTGAAGGAGTGGATCGGCACCGGTGCGGTGCCGATCGCGAAGGGCTCGGAGAAGCTGCTCGCCGCATCCGAGAGCGCCGAGTTCCTGCAGTTCGTCTATGGCATCGCCAGCAACGCGAAGACGTTCGGCCAGTCGTGGGACCAGGCGCTCAGCCCGACGGCCGCCGAGACGCTGCTGGACAACATCGCCCGGCTGTTCCAGTTGTCCGTCTCACCACAGCAGTTCACCGACAACCTCAACGAGGTCATCGGCAAGTGAGCACCCTCACCGGCTCCACGGGGCGCGGGGACCGGCGCGGCATCCTGCCCTGGCTGGCCGTGCCGGCGCTGCTGTTCTTCGTCGGCTTCGCCGTCGTCCCGCTCGTCGGCGTCCTCCTGCTGAGCTTCACGACGTGGGACGGGATCGGTGACATCCACCCGTCCGGGCTGACCAGTTGGCGTGCGGTGCTCACCGACCCCGGGCTGCCGCACGCCCTCTGGGTGACGTTCCTGGTGATGGCCGTGTCCTGGGCGGTCCAGACGCCGGCGAGCATTCTGCTCGGCACGTTCCTGGCCGGCCGCCAGCGTTACCGCGCGGTGCTGAGCCTGATCTACTTCGTCCCGCTCCTGCTCAGCTCCGCGGCGATCGCGGTCGCGTACAAGGCGCTGCTGGACCCCAACTTCGGGCTGGGCGCCGGGCTGGGGACCGAGTGGCTCAGCAAGGACTGGCTGGGGCGGCCCTGGCTCGCGTTCGGCGTCGTCGTCTTCATCGTCTCCTGGCAGTTCATCCCGTTCCACTCGCTGATCTACCAGGGGGGCGTCCAGCAGATTCCCCGGTCGCTGTACGAGGCCGCGGAGCTGGACGGCGCCGGCCGGATCCGCCAGTTCTTCAGCATCACCCTGCCGCAGCTGAAGTACACCATCATCACCTCCTCGACGCTGATGGTGATCGGGTCGCTCACCTTCTTCGACCTCATCTTCGTCCTGACCGAGGGCGGCCCCGGAGACGCCACCCGGGTCCTCGCCCTGGACATGTACAAGCGGGGCTTCCAGGCCAACCTGATGGGGCCGGCCAGTGCCATCGCGGTCGTTCTCGTCCTGATGGGCCTCGCCATCGCCCTGCTGCTGCGCCGGCTCGGCGGCCGGGACGCCGGTGAGAGCCAGCTTGAGGGGGCCTGACATGACCACCACGCAGATCAAGCCGCCACCGCAGAAGACCACTCCACGCGAGCGGCTGCGCCGCCCGCGTCCGGCCTCCCGCCGGCGCAACTGGCTCGCCGGCCTGGCGGGATGGCTCTGGCTCGCCGTCGTCGTCGTACCCCTCTACTGGATTCTCGTCACCAGCCTCAAGGCCCAGAGCAACTACTACGCGAGCAACCCGCTGGCACCGCCGGGCGAGCCCACACTGGACAACTACGAGCTGGTCCTGGAGTCCGAGTTCGTCAGCTACTTCGTGAACAGTGTCGTGGTCACCGCGGGTGCCGTGGTGCCGGCGGTGACGGTCTCCTTCATGGCGGCCTACGCCATCGTGCGCGGCTGGCGCCTGCGGTTCCTGCGCGTGGTGAACGGGCTGTTCCTCATGGGCCTCGCCATCCCGTTGCAGGCGACGGCGATCCCGGTGTACCTGATCATCATCAAGCTGCAGCTGTACGACAGTCTGCTGGCGCTGATCCTGCCGTCGATCGCCTTCGCCATCCCGCTGTCCGTGCTGATACTCGCCAACTTCATCCGGGACGTGCCCAAGGAGCTGTTCGACTCGATGCGGGTGGACGGGGCCACCGAGTGGGGGACGCTGTGGCGCCTGGCGGCGCCGCTCACCCGGCCGGCCATCCTCACCGTGACCATCTTCAACGCGCTGACCATCTGGAACGGGTTCCTGCTGCCGCTGATCCTCACCCAGAGCCCTTCCCAGCGGACGCTGCCGCTCGCGCTGTGGACCTTCCAGGGCGAGTACGGGGTCAACATCCCCGCGGTCCTGGCAGCCGTGGTCCTCACCACCCTGCCCCTGATCGTCCTGTACGCCTTCGGCCGCCGCCAGCTGCTCAGCGGCCTGACCGCCGGGTTCAGCCGGTGAGCCCGGCCGGCCGGCTCCGCTCCGCGGCACCCGGCGGACCTCATGTGCGTACGTACGACAACCCTGTGATCAGCGGGTTCCATCCCGATCCGAGCGTGTGCCGGGTCGGCGCCGACTACTACCTGGTGTGCTCCAGCTGGGTCATCAACACCCACACCGACGGCGGCGGCAACTTCGTGGTCCCGGCCGAGCGGCCGGAAGGGCCGTGGAGCGACCCGGTCTGGATCGACCTGCCCGGGATCGACCCCGATCTGGCGTGGGAGGAGGACGGCACCTGCTGGAGCGCCTTCTCCGGGCCCGACGGCGGCATCCGCCTGGCCAGGATCGACCCGGTCCGGGGGGAGGTGCTGGAAGGGCCTTTCGCCACCTGGTCGGGCACCGGCCTCAAGTTCCCCGAGGCACCGCACCTGTACCGCATCGGCGACTGGTGGTACCTGCTGATCGCGGAAGGCGGCACCGAACGCGGCCACAGCGTGTCCATCGCCCGCGGCCGCTCGCCGCGCGGTCCCTGGGAAGGCGCACCCGCCAACCCCCTGCTGTCGCACAGCGGCACCGCCCGGACCATCCAGAACACCGGCCACGCAGACCTGGTCGAGGCCCCCGACGGCAGTTGGTGGATGGTGCTGCTCGGCGTCCGGCCCCGCGGCTTCACCCCCGACGTGCACGTGCTCGGCCGCGAGACGTTCCTGACGCCCGTGGAGTGGACCGAGGACGGCTGGCCCGTCGTCGCTCCCGTTCCCGGAAGCCACCCGGCACCGGGAGGTGCCTGGCACCCCGTCCCGGCCCCGCCCGCCCGCGACGACTTCGACGTGCCCGCCCTCGCGCCGCACTGGAGGTCGGTAACGGAGAGGCAGACGTAGTCGCCCGCATCGGTCCCCTGCGCCAGAGAGTGGCCGGCCGCCCGGTCCCGCCCGGACCCCTGATCCTCACCGTCGCGATCCGCACGTCCCGACTCGTACCCGCGTCGCCCGAACTCGCCGATGGCGGGGCCACCGGCCCCGACACCCTCGCCTTCTGGCTCGGCGACCCCGACGCCCCGGGCGCCCGGCCACTCGCCGAACTCGACGGACGCTACCTGTCCACCGAGGTCGCCTGCGGCTTCACCGGCCGCGTCATCGGCATGTACGCCACCGAGGGCACGGTCGCCTTCGACTGGTTCGAGTACACCCCGGCCCCGGCGACCCCGGCGTGACGCCCGGCGTCGGCCGCGCGAGAGCCCTGCGGTTTCGAGGGCCGAGGGCCTTCTGGCAGTCGGCGTAGATGTCGCAATCCGCACCGACCCCAGAAGGCCCTCACCCGTTCAAGCACGACACACGCGTGTCACCAACGTCGCCGAACAACACACCCAGGTCCCGGGACCTGCTGTTCACCAGGGCCGTTTCCCGGGCGCCGGGGGTGGTTGCCCGCGGGTCTGAAGGGCTGCCTGCCCGTAGGGGCACTTGTGCTGGTAGCGGGCGATGCCGTTGGTGTCCGCCATCTCGGGGCAGAAGAACTGCGTGTAGCGGGTGTCGTTGTCGATGAAGACCTTCAGCCACGGGATCGTCAGGCGCGTGACGGTCGAGTTGCCCCATACGGGGAATCCGTGGCCGCCGCTGCTGAGTTGGACGTAGGCGCCGGGGGTGTCGGCAGGCAAGGTGGCGTAGAGCCCGTCGAGGGTGCCCGGGGTGATGACGGTGTCGTCCAGCGCGCCCATGATCATCGTCGGGACCCGGAGGTTGGACAGGTTCTGCGAGAACGAGGCGGGCGCGAGCGGGACGGCGGCCTGGAGGTCCGGCCGCTGGGTGGCCGCGTGGATGGCGCCGCCGCCGCCCATGGAGTGGCCCATCACACCCAGCCGGCCGGGATCGACGCGGTCCCTGACCGGGCTCTGCTGGGTGAGGTAGTCCAGTGCGGCGAGCAGTTGCCGGCCGCGGGCGTCGTCCCAGTCGGTGGGGCTGTTGGTGTCGATGCCGATGACGACGAACCCGAAGGACGCGATCCAGTGGCCCATCCAGGCGCCTTCGGCGTCCCAGCTTGCGGTGTAGCCGGGGACGACTGCGACCGCGCCCCAGGTGCCCAGACCGGTGTCGGTGGGGTAGTAGATCTTCCCGCCGTTGAAGCCGTGGCCCGGCTCGACGTCCATCTCCGCGGTGACGAACGTCCCGCGCTGGGCCCTGACGCTCTCCACCGTGGGGTCCGGGCCCCGCTCGTACGGGTTCTCCTGCGCGGACGCGGGTTGCATCGCGAGCACCGCCATGATCAGGCTGAGGACGGCCGCGACCGCGGACGCGCCGGCCCTGCTCCACCCGCTTCTCGTGCGAGGTCGTGACCGGCGGCTGGTCGCGGTGCCCGCGGGCACCGCGATCCCGGTGACGTTTCGTTGCATGCTCGTGTTCCTCCTTGTCGCTGTGGTGGCCCGGCCGTCGCGCCGCTGGCTGCCGCACGGGGCCGACCGGCGTCGTTGCCGATGAAGGGCCGGATCACGGGACACACCGGGACCGTTCACTCAGGTCAGGCGGATCACGTTCCAGGACATGGGTTCAAGCACGGCCCGCAGGACCCCGCCCGACAGCACCGTGCCCTCCGCCTCGTGCGGGGTGACGCGGTCGGGGTCGGCGGAGGTGTTGCGGGCCTCGGGGTCGGTGTCGGACAGCACGCTGTGTTCGGCGGCGCAGGTCACGCCCATGCCGCGTACGGCGATCTCCACCGGGAGATCGGCGTGCTGCGCGCGGTTGACCGCGAAGACCGTGACGGCGCCGCTCGCCCCGTCCCGTACTGCCGTGGCGTGCAGCAGCGGGACCTCACCGTAGCGAGCGGTGTCGTACGTCGGCGACTCGGCGCGCACCTCAAGGACCGTGCCGCGACCGTGGCGCGCCGCCTGGGCGAAGGGGTGGAAGGTGGTCTGCCGCCAGGCCGTGCCGCCCGGCTCCGTCATGATCGGTGCGATGACGTTGACGAGTTGCGCGAGGCAGGCCAGCTTCACCCGGTCCGCGTGCCGCAGCAGCGCGATCAGCAGCGAGCCGACGACGACGGCGTCGGTGACGGTGTAGTTGTCCTCCAGCAGTCGCGGGGCCTCGGCCCAGTCGGGCGGGTTCCGGTCGAACTCGGCGTGGAAGCGCCGCTGGTACCAGACGTTCCACTCGTCGAAGGAGAGGTTGATCCGCTTCTCCGACTTCAGCCTGGCCCGTACGTGGTCGCAGGTGGCGACGACGTTGTCGATGAAGGACTCCATGTCCACGGCCGAGGCCAGGAAGGAGCCGCGGTCGCCGTCCACTTCCTCGTAGTAGGCGTGCAGGGAGATGTAGTCGACCAGGTCGTAGCACTCCGTGAGGACCGTCCTCTCCCACTCGCCGAAGGTCGGCATGGCCTGGTTCGAGCTGCCGCACGCGACCAGTTCCAGCCCTGGGTCGAGCTGGCGCATCGCCCGCGCGGTCTCGGCGGCCAGCCGCCCGTACTCCGCCGCGGTCTTGTGGCCGGTCTGCCACGGGCCGTCCATCTCGTTGCCCAGGCACCACAGCCGGATGCCGTAGGGCTCCTTGCTCCCGTGCGCGTGACGGAGGTCCGCCAACGCGGTGCCCTCGGGGTGGTTGGCGTACTCCTGGAGCTCGGTGGCCTCGGCGACGCCCCTGGTGCCGAGGTTGAGGGCCAGCACGGGTTCGCAGCCCGTTTTGCGGACGAAGTCGGCGTACTCGCCAAGCCCGAACCGGTTGCTCTCCGTGGTCTGCCAGGCCGGGTCGAGGCGGCGCGGCCGGTCCTGGCGGGGGCCGACGCCGTCCTCCCACTTGTAGCCGGAGACGAAGTTGCCGCCGGGGTAGCGGACGGCGGTGACCCCCAGCTCGCGGATGAGGTCCAGGACGTCGGTGCGCAGCCCGGCCGGGTCGGCGGCGGGGTGGCCGGGTTCGAAGATGCCCGTGTAGACGCACCGGCCGAGGTGCTCGACGAAGGACCCGAACAGCCGCGGGTCGGCCTCGCCCACGGTGAAGGCGGGGTCGAGGGTGGCGCGGGCGGTGGCGTTCATGGGTTCCCCTCTGTGGCTGCACGGCTTGTTCGCTGCACGGCTGGTGTCACTTCCCCGCGAGGCCGGTGTGTGCGACGCCGCGGACGATCTGGCGCTGGAAGACGGCGAAGACCACCAGCAGCGGCAGCCCGGCCATCACCAGGGAGGCCATCACCTGGGAGTAGCGGACGCCGTAGCTGGACTGGATGTTGACGAGTCCCACCGGCAGCGTCATGCCGTTCGGGTCGGTGGTGACCAGGAAGGGCCAGAGGAAGTTGTTCCACGTGTGGATGAAGACGAAGATCGAGACCGCGGCGAGGACGGGCCGGGACAGCGGCAGCACGATCGTGAAGAACACCCGCCAGCGCCCGGCGCCGTCGCAGAAGGCCGCCTCCTCCAGCTCGCGCGGCACCCCTTCGAAGAACTTCACCAGGATGAACACCATCGCGGGCACGGCCACCTGCGGCAGGATCACGCCCCAGTAGGTGTCCACCAGGCCGAGCGCCGCCATCTCCGCGAAGAGCGGCGCCATCAGCACCTGCGGGGGCACCATGATCCCGGCGAGTACGACCGCGTAGAGAGCCTTCCGGCCGCGGAATTCGGTGCGCGCGAACCCGTACGCCGCCATGGCGCACAGCAGCACGGTCAGCAGGGTGGTCATCACCGAGATGTAGAGGGTGTTGAGCATCCAGCGGGGGATGTCCCCGGCCGCCCACACTTTGTCGTACGCGTCGAAGGTGACGCTGGAGCCGATCCAGGTGAGCGGGGTCTCGACCTCCTCGCCCATGGGCTTGAGCGAGGTGGCCAGGGCGTAGACGAGGGGCAGCACCCAGGCGGCGGCGAGGACGAGT
>NZ_JACBXC010000330.1 GCF_013870535.1 Streptomyces phytophilus
CCTCGGCGCTCAGCCGCACGGCGTGCACGAACGACACCGCGGCCAGCGCCCCCAGCGCCACCGCCAGGCGCGCCCGCAGCCCGAAGCGGGCCGGACGGCCCCCGCGGCGTACCGCCCGGAACGTCCACAGCACGGCCAGCACCAGCAGCGGCCACGCCAGGTAGAACTGCTCCTCCACGGCCAGCGACCAGTAGTGCTGCAGCGGGCTGGCCTCGGCGTCCGCCGCCGAGTAGTCGACCGCCCGGCCGGCCTGCTGCCAGTTCGTCAGGTACAGCGCCGCGCCCGCCGCGTCGGCCGCGACGTTGCGGCGCTCCAGCGGGGGCATCCACTGCCATGCCGCCAGGCACACGGCGAGCACCACGACGGCCGCCGCGGGCAGCAGCCGGCGCGCCCGGCGGCCGTAGAAGCGCAGCAGCGAGACCTTGCCGTGCCGCTCCGCCTCGCGCAGCAGGAGGCCGGTGATGAGGAACCCGGAGACGACGAAGAAGACGTCCACGCCGACGTATCCGCCGGGGAGCCAGGGGACGCCCGCGTGGTAGAGCAGGACGAGACCGAGCGCCACCGCCCGGAGCCCCTCCACGTCGGGGCGGAACGCCGGGCGGCGCCGCTCGTCTCGCTCGTCCTGGCGAGCGCCCTCCTGCCGTGCAGGCTTCTGCTGCTCCCGCTCGATACGCATCACAATTGCGTATCATCCCCATCGCGGAACGGCCAAGCCGGGGTGGGGAAACCGGCGGGGATCAGGCAGGGATCAGGCAGTGAGCGGGTAGGGATCAGGCGGGAATCGCACGCAGGTCACAGATTGCCACGTTTGTCCTGTTCGCGCTCGATGGCCTCGAACAGCGCCTTGAAGTTGCCCTTTCCGAAGCCCATCGAGCCGTGCCGCTCGATGATCTCGAAGAAGACCGTGGGCCGGTCCTGCACCGGCTTGGTGAAGATCTGCAGCAGGTAGCCGTCCTCGTCGCGGTCGGCGAGGATCTTCAACTCCCGCAGCTCGTCGATCGGTACGCGGGTGTCGCCGACCCACTCGCCGAGGGTGTCGTAGTACGTGTCCGGCACGCCGAGGAACGCGACGCCGGCCGCGCGCATGGTCCGTACCGTGCCGACGATGTCGTTGGTGGCCAGCGCGATGTGCTGCACGCCGGGGGAGTTGTAGAACTCCAGGTACTCGTCGATCTGCGACTTCTTCTTGCCCGGCGCCGGCTCGTTGATCGGGAACTTGACCTTCAGGGTGCCGTCCGCGACGACCTTCGACATGAGCGCGGAGTACTCGGTGGCGATGTCGTCGCCCACGAACTCCTTCATGTTGGTGAAGCCCATGACCTTGTTGTAGAAGGCCACCCACTCGTCCATCCGGCCGAGTTCGACGTTGCCCACGCAGTGGTCGACGGCCTGGAACGTCCGCCGCGCCGGCGGCGCGACCAGGGGCTCGGCGGCGGCGAAGCCCGGCAGGTACGGGCCGTCGTAGCCGGTGCGCTCGACGAGGGTGTGGCGGGTCTGGCCGTACGTCGCGATGGCGGCGAGCACCACGGTGCCGTGCTCGTCCTTCAGCTCGTACGGCTCCTGGAGGCCCGTGGCGCCCTGCGCGACGGCGTGCGCGTACGCGGCGCGGGCGTCGGGGACCTGGAGGGCGAGGTCGATCACGCCGTCGCCGTGCTCGGCGACGTGCGCGTCGAGGAACCGGCCGCGCTCGCCGGTGGCCTTGACGACGGAGGTGAAGACGAAACGGGCGGAGCCGTTCTCCAGGACGTAACTCGCCGTCTCGCGGCTGCCGTTCTCCGGTCCGGAGTACGCGACCAGCTTCATGCCGAACGCGGTGGAGTAGTAGTGGGCGGCCTGCTTGGCGTTGCCGACCGCGAACACCACGGCGTCCATCCCCTGCACCGGGAAGGGGTCGTCCTGCCGGATCTGCGGAGCGGGCTGATCAATGGTCTCGGTCATGCTCAAAAGGGTCTCTCCGGTTGGCAAGGTGTGCAATAGTTGCCGTAGTTGCTGGACACATTGACCGGTGGTACGCCGGGAGAGCCGGGCTTTCTGTACAAGCTGACCAACCAGGAGCGTGCGAGATGATCGATCAGCTCGACGGCCGGCTGCTGGAACTGCTCGCGAACGAGCCGCGCATAGGCGTGCTGGAGGCCAGCCGCCGCCTCGGCGTCGCCCGCGGCACCACGCAGGCCCGGCTCGACCGGCTGCGCTCCGGCGGCGTCATCCGCGGCTTCGGCCCGGACGTCGACCCGGCGGCCCTGGGCTACCCGGTGACCGCGTTCGCCACCCTGGAGATCAAGCAGGGCCAGGGCAACGACGTACGCAGCCACCTGGCGCGCGTGCCGGAGGTGCTGGAGCTGCACACGATCACGGGGCACGGCGACATGCTGTGCCGGCTGGTGGCGCGGTCGAACGCCGACCTGCAGCGGGTGATCGACCTCGTCGTGGGGTTCGACGGCATCGTGCGGGCGTCGACGGCGATCGTGATGGAGAACCCGGTGCCGCTGCGGATCGTGCCGCTCGTCCGGCAGGCCGCGGGCGGCCCGCCCGGCCCGGCTCCCGCGTCCGGTCCGCCCTCCTCGTCCGGGTCCCGCGGCGAGGGGCCTACGGACCGGCCGGCGCGGTGACCTTCGCCACGAAGTCCTCCAGGTTGCCCCACATGCGCGCGACGCGCTCGGCCTCGGTCAGCGACTCCTCCTGCGGCACGGTGCGCAGCTTCGGCTGCCGCTTGCCGCGCAGGTAGAGCGAGCAGGCCAGGTCGGCGCAGACGTACACGCCGACCGTGTTCCCCCGCCGCCCCCGCGCGCCCGCCAGCGGGGCGGCGAGCAGCCGCACGCCGGAGGCGGAGTGCGCGGTCAGGCAGAGCTGGCACATGCGGGAGCGCACGGCGCCGGCACGGCCCGCAGCCGGGACGCGCAGCGTGATCCCGAGCGGCCCGCCGGGGCGGGGCACGACGAGGTGGGCGCGCAGCGGCGCACCGGGGTCGACCCAGCCGAGGAAGTCGAGGTCCGCCCAGGGCAGCGCGGCGAAGTCGAGCGGCAGCTTGAGCCGGGCGGCATCGCCCTTGGTGCTGTTCACGAAGGACGCGCGGATCTGTTTCTCGCTGAGCGGTTCCACGCCAAACGACGTTACGGAGATCGCGTACGCGGCGCACGCGAATTCCGGCCGACGGCCGTGGCGCGCCGGTGCTCAGCTCCCGGAGGGCGTGCCGGCCCGCGCCCGCTCCGGTGCGCAGATGCGCACCAACTCCACCTTCGAGAACTGGTGCTGGCGGATCAGGCCGCGGGTGTCGCGGCCGTAGGAGCCGGCTTCCGAGCGGAAGCCGCGCCCGGCGAACTCCGGGCGGTACGGGGCCCGTACGCGCACCCGGCCGCGCCCCTTCCGTCAGCAGCCCGGTACGTCGCCGCCCGACTTCAGTGCCTTCAGCGACGCCACCGCGTCCGACAGCTTCTCGACCGGCACCAGCCGCAGCCCCTCCGGCAGCTCCGACTCCGCGTCGGAGCACTCCGCCTTCGGCACCAGGAACACCGTCGCCCCGTCGCGCTTCGCGCCCAGCGTCTTGAGCGCTACGCCGCCGACCGGCCCGACGGTGCCATCCCGCGCGATCGTGCCCGTACCGGCGATGACCTTGCCGCCGGTCAGGTCGTCGGGGCCGAGCTTGTCGACGATGCCCAGGGCGAAGAACAGCCCGGCGCTGGGGCCGCCGACGTCGGTGAGGCGCAGCTCCACGTCCACGCTGCCCGGCTTGCGGCCGAGGTGGTTCAAAGCGGCGGTGACGGCCGTGTTCTGCGACTCGCGCATCTGCTCCGCGTTGTACTCGCGGATCTCCTTGCGGGAGTCGCCCACGGGGTACACCGCGTCCTTGGGCATCACGGCCTCGTCGGTGGCGAACCAGCCGGAGGCGATGTCCGCCAGGCGCAGGTCGACCTCCGGTCCGGTCGCGGCGATCGTCGTCATCCGCAACTCACCGTCGGTGGCGTGCTGTTCGGCCCCGGAGACGGTGATGACGGGACTGCCCTGGTGGTCGCCGAGCACGTCGGCGGTCATCCCGGGCTTGGCGAGCGAGAACGGCAGCGGGGCGAACGCCGCGGCGGCGAGCAGCCCGGCCACGGGCGCGGCGCAGAGCGCGAGGGTCACACGACGAGGTGGCACGCCCCCAATCTACGGTGCCCCCGCCGGGCGGGCCGCACGGGAGGTACGGCCCGGACCGTACGGTCGGGGCCGGACACCCGCCGCGCGGGCGGCTAGCGCAGCGCCTGCGAGACCTCGCGGGCCGCCGAGACCACCCGGGGGCCCACCTCGCCCGGCACGATCTCGTGCAGCATCACCACGCCCACGCTGCCCTCTATCCCCGACACCCCCAGCAGCGGCGCCGCCGCCCCGCTCGCGCCCGCCTCCAGCTCGCCGTGGGTCAGGGCCAGCGCCAGCTCCGCGTCCGTCTCGCACGCGCTCGGGCCGAGGCCGCGGCCCTTGAGTATCGCCCGGCCCGCCGCGCCCTGGTCCAGGGCGTGCCGGAAGCCGGCGCGGTAGGCGACGTGGTAGTCCGTCCAGCTCGGTTCGACGACCGCGACGGCCAGCGCCTCGCTGCCGTCGACCAGCGTCAGGTGCGCCGTCGCGCCGACGTCCTCGGCGAGCGAGCGCAGCGCCGGCAGCGCCGCCTCCCGCACCAGGGGGTGCACCTGCCGGCCCAGCCGCAGCACCCCGAGCCCGACCCGCGCGCGGCCGCCGAGGTCGCGGCGGACGAGGGCGTGCTGTTCCAGGGTGGCGAGCAGGCGGTAGACGACGGTGCGGTTGACACCGAGCTTGTGCGACAGCTCGGTGACGGTCAGGCCGTGGTCGGTGTCGGCGAGCAGCTTCAGCACGCGGAGTCCACGGTCGAGGGTCTGGGAGGTCTCTGCGGGCACGCCGCCTCCTCAAGTGATGTGCGGCCCTTCCCGCGCCGGCGCACCCGTCCCTTGCAGCGCCCGCGCCTGGAGCCGCCGGAGCCGCAGGTGGCACCGGCTTGTGTCCGCGGCGGCTCTGCCGCGGATCTCGGAGCCCCGCCTCCGCCTGCTCGGCGGGGTGTGCGGAAACCTAGCGAGCGGCACCGCTCAGCGGAAGACCCCGTCCAGAATCCGGTCAGGATCTTCGCGGGCGGTCGCTTTCCGTGATCGTTGCGCGCGGCGCAATGCCCTCGAATGGCCGGATTAACCGCACATGAAAGAATCGTGCCATGACCGGCTCCGAAGTGAATCCCCCCGCCACCGGACCGCACCGCGTCGCCGTCCTCGTCAGGGACGGCGTGATGCCGTTCGAACTCGGCCTCGTCCACCAGATGTTCGGCTCCGCGCAGGCCGGGGGGCGGCGGCTGTACGAGGTCGTCACCTGCGCGCTGCGGCCGGGCCCGGTGCGTACCGACGCGGACTTCCCGGTGCTCGTGGAGCACGGCCCCGAGGCGCTG
>NZ_JACBXC010000331.1 GCF_013870535.1 Streptomyces phytophilus
GGAGCTGGGGCCGGTCGCCGAGACCACCCCGAAGGTCTGGGACGAGACGCTGGCCGTCAACCTGACCGGGCCGGCCGAGCTGACCCGGCTGCTGCTGCCGCGGCTGCGGGCGGCGCGGGGGCACGTGGTGTTCGTCAACTCCGGTGCCGGGCTGAGCGCGGGGCCCGGGTGGGGCGCGTACGGCGCGAGCAAGCACGGGCTGAAGGCGCTGGCCGACGCGCTGCGCGCCGAGGAGGCCGGCAGCGGCGTGCGGGTCACCACGGTCTACCCGGGCCGCACCGCCACGCCGATGCAGGCCAAGGTGCACCGCCAGGAGGGCCGGGAGTACGAGCCGGGCCGCTGGATCGACCCCGAGTCGGTGGCGACGACCCTGCTGACGGCCCTGGACCTGCCGCGCGACGCCCAGCTCACCGACGTCTCCGTACGCCCCGGTCCGTAGCGGAGCGGGCGGGTCGGCATACCCTCACCCTCGTGACCGCTCGTCAGGGGTGCAGACTCCGTCCTTCAGGGCGGGGTGAGCCCGGATCCGAGCCCGCGGTTCCTGCGCCGGGCCGAACGCAAGCTGAAGAAGGCGCAGCAGGGCCTGGCCCGCAAGGCCAAGGGCTCCACCAACCGCAGACAGGCCGTCGCGCGTGTGGCGCGGCTGCACGCCCGCGTCGCCGACGCACGGCGGGACCACCACCACAAGCTGTCGACCGCCCTCGTTCAGGAGAACCAACTGATCGCGGTGGAAGACCTCGCTGTGAGCGGCCTCGCCCGCACCCGCCTCGCCAAGGGCGTGCACGACGCCGGATGGGCCCAGTTCACGGGCATGCTGGAGTACAAGGCCGCACGATACGGGCGCGCCCTCGTGCGCGTCGACCGATGGTTCCCGTCCTCGCAAACCTGCTCCGTCTGCATGGCTGTCGACGGGCCCAAGCCCCTCAGAGTCCGCACCTGGACATGCGGGGTGTGTCAGACCACTCACGACCGGGACATCAACGCCGCCCGGATCCTCTTGGCCGCCGGACGGGCGGACAAGCAAAACGCCTGCGGAGGGTGAGTAAGACCCTCCGCCCGACGGAGGGCATCACCCAGTGAAACAGGAACCCGACTCAAGCCCGGTCGCCCAGGTGGCGGGCAGGGAGAGAATCTCCCGCCTTCAGGCGGGAGAGGACGTCAATGAGACTGCGACGCGCCCGTGGGGTGCCGGTGCCGCCACCGGCGTGGGGTCCATGCCCGGCGAGGACGCGCGGGAGACCGCGCGCACCGTGACCGGCGAGGTCGGCGACTTCCCGTTCCTGCCAGAGCTGCCCGCGCGCGGGCCCGGCGCCGACATGGTCGGCCGCAGCGCCGGCATGCTCGTCGACGTCTACGTGCACCTGCAGCCCAGCGGCTGGCGCATCGCCGACCGGCCGGGGATGGACACCCGCAGGGCGCGCTCGTGGCTGGGTGAGGACCTGGACGCGCTGGAGGAGTTCACCCAGGGCTACACCGGCCCGCTGAAGGTCCAGGCCGCCGGGCCGTGGACGCTGGCCGCCGCGCTGGAGCTGAAGGGCGGCGAGTCCGCGCTGCGGGACCCCGGCGCCTGCCGCGACCTGGCCGCCTCGCTCGCCGAGGGGCTGCGCGCCCATCTGGCGGAGGTACGCCGCCGGGTGCCCGGTGCCGAGGTGGTGCTGCAGCTCGACGAGCCGTCCGTCACCCCCGTGCTGACCGGCCGGGTCGCCACCGCCAGCGGCTACCGCACGTACCGGGCGGTGGACCGGGCCGTGGTCGAGGGCTCGCTGCGCGACGTGATCGACGCCGCCGGCGCCCCCTCGGTGGTCCACTCCTGCGCCCCGGACGTGCCCTTCGCGCTGCTGCACCGCGCGGGGGCCGCGGCCGTGTCGTACGACGCGGCGCTGCTGACCGAACGCCAGGAAGAGGCGGTCGGCGAGGCCGTGGAGGGCGGGCTCGGGCTCTTCGCGGGCGTCGTGCCGACGGCCCCGAACGGGTCGGCAGGCGCGCCCGCCGGTGCGGCTCCGATGTCAGACCCTGCAGGTAGCGTCGGGGGTGTCAGGACGTTGTGGCGCAGGCTGGGGCTGTCGCCGCAGACGCTCGCCGGCAGTGTGGTGATCACTCCGGCGTGCGGTCTGGCGGCCGCCGACCCGGAGTACGCCCGCCGGGCCCTCGCCCACTGCGTCCGTGCCGCGGGGTCCCTCGTCCGGGACCCGGAGTGACAACGGGAGGCCCGGTGTGAGTACGGACAGCGTGGCGCGTGAGCGGCATCGGCTGCTGGCCGAGCAGATCGAGGAGCACCGCTTCAGGTATTACGTGACGACGCCCGTCATCAGCGACGCCGACTTCGACAAGCTGCTGCGGGAGCTGGAGGCGCTGGAGGAGGAGCACCCCGGGCTGGTCACGCCGGACTCGCCGACGCAGAAGGTCGCCGGGGCGTACGAGACGGAGTTCACCTCCGTCCAGCACCGCGAGCGGATGCTCTCCCTGGACAACGCGTTCACCGGCGAGGAGCTGGACGCCTGGGCCGACCGGATGGCCAAGGAGCTGGACCCCCAGCCGTACCACCTGCTGTGCGAGCTGAAGGTCGACGGCCTCGCGGTCAACCTGACGTACGAGCACGGCAGGCTGGTCCGCGGCGCCACCCGCGGCGACGGCCGCTCCGGCGAGGACATCACGCCGAACATCCGCACCATCGGCGAGATCCCCCACCGCCTGCGGGGGGAGAACGTCCCGGACCTCGTGGAGATCCGCGGCGAGGTGTTCTTCTCGCTCTCGGAGTTCCAGCAGCTCAACGCGGACCTGGTGGCCGAGGGCAAGCCCCCCTTCGCCAACCCGCGCAACTCCGCGGCCGGTTCGCTGCGCCAGAAGAACCCCCAGGTCAGCGCCTCCCGCCCGCTGCACATGGTGGTCCACGGCATCGGCGCGCTCGAAGGCGCCCGCTTCGACCGGCTCTCCGGCGCGTACGACCTGCTCAAGGAGTGGGGCCTGCCCACCTCGCCGTACACGAAGGTCGTCGACGGCATCGACGGCGTACGGGCCTACATCGAGGGCTACGCCGACCGCCGGCACGACGTGGCGTACGAGTTCGACGGCGTCGTCGTCAAGCTCGACGAGATCGCCCTCCAGGGCCGCCTGGGCTCCACGTCCCGCGCGCCGCGCTGGGCCATCGCGTGGAAGTTCCCGCCGGAGGAGGTCAACACCAAGCTGGTCGACATCCGCGTCGGCGTCGGGCGCACCGGGCGGGTCACGCCGTACGCGGTGGTCGAGCCGGTGACGGTGGCCGGCTCCGAGGTCGAGTTCGCCACCCTGCACAACCAGGACGTGGTCAGGGCCAAGGGCGTCCTCATCGGCGACACGGTCGCGCTGCGCAAGGCGGGCGACGTCATCCCCGAGATCATGGGGCCGCTGACCGACCTCAGGGACGGCAGCGAGCGGGAGTTCGTGATGCCCGCGGAGTGCCCCGAGTGCGGCACGGCGCTCAAGCCGATGAAGGAGGGCGACGTCGACCTGCGCTGCCCCAACGCCCGGTCCTGCCCGGCCCAGCTCCGGGAGCGGCTGTTCTACCTCGCCGGCCGCCGCTGCCTGGACATCGAGAACTTCGGGTACGTCGCCGCGACCGCGCTCACCCAGCCGCTGGAGCCGGCGGAGCCGCCGCTGCTCGACGAGGGCGGCCTGTTCGACCTGAAGGTCGAGGACCTGCTGCCCATCAAGTCGTACGTGCTGGACCAGGACACCGGCCTGCCCAAGCGCGACCCGGAGACGGGTGAGAAGAAGGTCGTCACCTTCTTCGCCAACAAGGAGGGCAACCCGAAGAAGAACACCGAGCTGATGCTCGGTCACATCCGGGCCGCCAAGGACCGGCCGCTGGCCCGGGTCATCGCCGGGCTGTCCATCCGGCATGTCGGGCCGGTCGCCGCGGAGGCGCTGGCCCGCGAGTTCCGCTCGATCGACCGGATCATGGCGGCGAGCGAGGAGGAGCTGGCCGCGGCCGAGGGCGTCGGGCCCACCATCGCGGCCTCGCTGACGCAGTGGTTCGCCGAGGACTGGCACCGCGAGATCGTCGAGCGGTGGCGCGCGGCGGGTGTGCGGATGGAGGAGGAGGCGGATGAATCGGAAGGTTCGCGTCCGCTGGAGGGTCTGACGGTCGTCGTCACGGGAACACTCCAGTCGCACACCCGGGACGGCGCGAAGGAGGCACTGCAGACCCGCGGGGCGAAGGTCACGGGTTCGGTCTCGAAGAAGACCGACTTCGTCGTCTCCGGCGACAACCCCGGGTCCAAGTACGACAAGGCCGTGCAGTTGAAGGTCCCCGTCCTCGACGACGCGGGCTTCGCCGTCCTCCTTGAGCAGGGTCCCGACGCCGCCCGCGAGGCCGTGGTGACACCGCCCGAGTAGCCGCCGGGGCCCGGGTTGTTCGAGTGGTGACCGAAACCCGGCGAGTCGGGGGTTATCGGGCGACCGCAGCCGATCGCCGCCCCAGACTGCCTTTCGCGGCCTAGTGTGGACGGGCGCGCCGACGCGCGCCCCAGGCGGTGAGAGGGACGGGATGCGACCGACGGAGAGCACGGAACCGGCGCCGGTGCTGCGCCGGTTGGTGCTGCCCGCCCTGCCGTGGCTGGTGCAGGCCGCCGGCGGCCTGGTGTTCGTCATCGGCGTGCTGCACGGGCTGCGGCAGGACCACGCCCTCTTCCCGCGCGGCACGGCGGGCTGGGGGCTGGTCGTCCTGACGGCCGTCCTCATCGCCCACCTGGTCGCACCCGGCCGCGACCGCTGGTCCGGCGGGAACGGCTCGGCGGCCGCGCTCACGCTCGCCGTGCTGCTGCTGTACGGCTGGACCCCGGCCGTCGTCGTCAGCCTGCTCGTCATCCTGGCGGTCGCCCTCGTGCGCCGCCCGCACCGCCGCCCGGCGCCGCTGCACGGGGCCGTCGAGGTCCTCGGCATCTCGACGGCCCTCTTCGTGCTGTGGATCTGCGGCCAGCACCCGACGGTCGAGCAGCCCTGGCGGCCGGGCAGCTGGGACCTGCACGCGCTGCCCGACCTGATCGCCGCCGCCCTGTCGTACGCCGTGGTCACCCGCGTCCTCACCTGGTACGCGACCCCCGGGCAGCGCGACGGCCCCGGCCCGCTCGCCCGCGCCGCCCTCACCCGCCAGGGCCTGGGCGGCGCCGCGCTGCTGGGCATCGCCCCGCTCATCATCGTCGTGGCCGTCAACAGCCCGGTGCTGCTGCCGCTGTTCGCCGTGCCGCTCATCGCGCTCGACTCCAGCCTGTGGATGGCCCGCGCCCGCGCCGAGGAGCAGCTGCGCGACCCGCTCACCGGGCTGCCGAACCGCCAGTGGCTGCTGGACCGCACCCGGCACGCCCTCGGCGAGGCCGAGAGCACCGGCCGCCGCGCCGCCCTCATCCTCATCGACCTCGACCGCTTCCGCGCCGTCAACGA
>NZ_JACBXC010000332.1 GCF_013870535.1 Streptomyces phytophilus
CGACATCCGGCGGGACCGGCGCCCCCGGCGGGGTCTTTCGGGCACCGCCGAATGTCGGGGACTTCCCGGCCCTCGCGTTCCTACTGTGGGGCGCTCGGGGGAACGGGGAGGCGGCCATGACGGATGCGTGGGACGCCCCTGACGACCCGGACCGCCCGGACCGCCCGGGCGGCAAGGGTGTGCATCCGGTGATCATCGTCGGCGTGCTCCTGGCCATCGTCGCCGCGGCGTGGCCGTTCGACACCGAGCCGGCCGAGCCGGCGCCCGGCTGCCGCTTCGTCGGCAGGTTCCAGCGGTGCGACACTCCCCCGCCGAGTGAGACCTCCTGGGATCCCGCCCCGCCCGAGGACACGGCAGACCCGTACGAGGACCCCTTCGGCCAGGATGTGCCGTAGGCCCGTCAACGCGTTGACGGTAGCTCACTCGTTCGAGGGGCAAGATCGACGATGCCGGTGGGTACGCTGGTCGTACCGGCGAGGATCCGTCGTATGGGAGCACCTGCTATGAGCGTGGCACCGAAGAAGCCGGAGCACACGACCCCGGCGTGGCCGATGCCGCCAATCGGCGGCTACCGGGCCGACGACCTGGACACGCTCCCCGACCTGCCTCCGCATACGGAGCTGATCGACGGGAGCCTTGTTTTCGTGACGCCGCAGAGTTCGTTTCACTCCGAGATCATCATTACGTTGCAGATCGAGCTGCGGCGCATGGTGCCGGACGGTCTGGCGGTCAGGCGCGAGATGACGGTCGTCATCGACGACCAGCAGCGACCCGAGCCGGATCTGATCGTGCTGCGTTCCGGCGCGCTGGGTGATGGCAGCGAGACCAAGTACGAGGCCGGGGATGTCGTGCTCGCCGTCGAAGTCGTCTCTCCCGAGTCCCGGGGGCGGGACCGGGAGACCAAGCCGCTGAAGTACGCCAGGGCCGGCATTCAGCACTACTGGCGGGTCGAGAAGCAGGACGGCAAGCCCGTCGTCTTCGTCTTCGAGCTGGAGCCGGCGACCGGCGCCTACGTGCCGACCGGGATCCACCGGGACCGGCTCAAGCTGAGCGTCCCGTTCGACCTCGACATCGACCTGACCATCCCGAACTGAACGGAAGACCGCCTCCGCCCCGTCACGGCGCCTCCTCCGCCGTGCCGTGGCGGGCCACGTGGACGCCGATGCGGGCTCCCACCAGCAGGAACCCCGCTGCGCCCGCCCTGGCCACCCACGTCCGCTGCTCGTCCGTCACCTGCACCTCCAGCTTCGCGGGCACCCGCCCCAGGGGGTCCCGGTAGACGGTCAGCCGGTCGCCGGTGCGGGTGTCCCCGTCGCATCCCGGACCCGTGACCTCCGTCTCGGTGCCGTCCGGCAGGCGGACCCGGCAGTGGTGGCCGGTGCGGCCCGTGTTCGGGCCTTCGGTCGTGCGTACGTCCGACACCGCGGCCGCCACCCGTTCCCCCCGCCGATCGAGGACCGCGTCGCCGTGGAATGCCAGCGGCAGCACCAGCAGGGTGTGCAGCAGCCCGGTCGCCACCGCGTAGGGCCAGGGGAGGCCCAGGCCCGCCACGACGAGCATGCAGACGATGCCCGCCATGAAGATCGCCACGCCCAGCAGCGCCGGGCCCTCCAGTCCTGACGAGCGGTCCGTCACCCACGTACCGGCGCGGATCCACAGCGCGGCCACCAGCAGGCCGCCACCCGCCCCCAGAACGCCGCAGAACGCCGTCCACCAGACCGGCGTGCGCCGCCCGGACTTCCCTGTCGCCGCCACCCGGACCTCCCCGCTCTCGGTGCCGTACGGAACGTACCCGCGCGGGTCGGGGAGGGGTCCGGGGGCGGCTCGGTGTGGTGTGGGTCAGGGGTGGCAGACGCGGGTGACCAGGATCTTCCAGCCCTCCGCCAGCGCCTGCAGAGAGCGCTCCCTCTCCCCCTCCGCCGGGTCGGGAGTGGCGAGGTAGAGCAGGATCGGGCCCTCCAGGGCGGCGGCGAGTTGCAGGGTCAGGGCGTCGAGGTGGGTCGCGCCCACGCCCGCGCGTTCCAGCAGCACGCGGATGTGGATGCGCGTGAGTCCCGGGCCGGCGACCGGCACGGGCCGGTTCTGGCCCATGGCTGCGCGGGCCACGGCGTGGTTGTCCAGCAGGAACGTGATGCGCCCCTGGCCGTACGCGATCAGCCGGTCGACGGGGTCGCCGCCGGGGCCCAGCGGCGGCGGGCCGGACAGCACGCGCTGCTGGAAGGTGCGTTCCGCCTCCTCCAGGAGCGCGACGAAGATCCCCGCGCGGGTACGGAAGCGGCGGTAGACCGTGCCCTTCCCCACACCGGCCTGCTCCGCGAGGCAGTCCATGGTGACGTTCTCCGCGCCCGTCTCGTCGATCATCCGGCGGGCCGTGTCCAGCAGCAGCCTGCGGTTTCGTGCCGCGTCGGCCCGCTCCGCACGGGGGCGCTCCAGGGGGATCAGGTCACCGTCCACGGTCGCCACCGTATCGTCAGGGAATCTAACCGGGGTAAAGTCCGTTTATGCTGGATCGAGAGCCGGCGCAAGACGCGCCATCCCCCGCATACGGAGACGAAACCCTATGAACCTCTTCCGCATCGACGCCAGCATCCTCCCCGGCGCCTCCGCCTCCGCCGAGATCGCCGACACCGTCCAGGCCGAGTGGGCCCTGGCCCACCCCGACGCCCCGGTCGAGCGCCGCCACCTGGGCACCGCCCCGCTCCCCGCCGACGCCTGGGCGCTGGCCACCACCGCCGGCTACACCCCCGCCCCCGAGCGCACCCCCGAGCAGCTCCGGGCCAGGGAACTGGCCGAGGCGCTCGCCGCGGAACTGGACCGCGCCGACGCCGTCCTGCTCGCCGTGCCGCTCTACAACTACGGCGTCTCCCAGCACTTCAAGACCTGGGCCGACCTGGTCATCAACGGCGCCGGCGCCACCACCCCCGTACTCAAGGAGAAGCCCACGGTGCTGGTGACCACCATGGGCGGCGGCTACCGGCCGGGCGCTCCCCGGGAGGGCTGGGACCACTCCACGCCGTACCTGCGCCGGGTCCTGGTCGACATATGGCAGGCCGACCTCACCGTGATCGAGCGCGAACTGACCCTGGCCGCCGGCACCCCCGGCATGGAGGAGCTGCGCGCGGAGGCGGCGCTGCGGCACGAGGAGGCGCTGAGCGCCGCGCGGGACGCGGGGCGGGTCCTGGCGGACACGGTGGCCCGGGTGTGAGGACAGGCGGCGCCCCGCCCGTACGTACGGCACCGCGCCGTGCGTACGGGCCGGGGCCCCGCGGCTGTTAACCCGTTTCGGTTGTCTGTCCCTCCGCGCGGCGGTGCGGTCTCCCGCTCGCGTCCCGGCGATCACACAATCCCTTCGTCTGCACCCACCGCTCCACCGCCGAAGGGGATCCGCGTTGCCGTACGTGAGTCGCAGGACCGCAGTCATCGCCACGACCTGGCTCGCCGCCGCCGTCGTCCTCGGGCCCACCGCCGGGTCCGCCGTGTCCGCGGCCGAGGAGGACTGCTTCGACCGCCGCACCGAGCCGTACACCTCGGTCGTCGACGCGCACCTGCACTTCCGGCCCTTCGGGGGCGAGGCCGTGCCGTTCCGCGAGGTCGTCGGCTACCTCAGGCGGACCGGGGTGGAGCACGCCGGGGTCTTCGGCATCGGGCAGAAGCTCCCCGTGGACTCCTCCTGCACGTACTACCTCGACTGCCCCGGCACCCCCGTGCTGCCCAGCCTGAAGAACGACGTCGTCAACGCCGAGAACGTCGTCGAGCACAAGCAGGAGGACGTCGACCTGGCCCTGTCCATGACGTACCCGGACCTCGCCCACCCCGGGACCGTCATGGACGGGATGCGGCTGCTCGACCGGGAGTTCCCGGGGATGTTCCAGTGGATGGGCGAGGTCAACCTCATCAAGCAGGCCCTCCTCCCCAACAAGCACGAGCCCGCCGACGAGGCGGACATCAGGGAGTGGGCGCCGTTCATGGACGAGCTGCGCCGGCGCGGCATGCCGATCACCATCCACTCCGACCTCGGCAACGACCGGGACCCGACGCGGTATCTGCACCTGATGGAGCGCGTGCTGCGGCTCTATCCGCAGAACAAGATCGTCTGGGCGCACATGGGGCTCTCCAAGGAGCTGTCGGCCATGGACCCCGACGAGCACATCGCCCTCATGGAGCGGCTCCTGGAGGGCTACCCGAACCTCACGCTCGACCTGAGCTGGCGGGTGCTGGAGGACATGTACTTCGGCAAGCCGGGGGTGCGGGGGAAGTACGCGGCGCTGTTCGACGAGTACCCGGAGCAGGCGATCCCGGGGACGGACTTCGTCGCGTCGCGGGACAAGGACTTCGGCGTCTACAAGGAGGAGCTGGAGGTGACCAGCCGGATCAACAAGGCCATGGGGGACGAGGCGTTCCGGCGGATCGCGCTCGGGCAGAACTACTTCGACCTGCTGGGGATCAAGAAGCGGGCGCCGGAGATCTGCGAGGCGTAGCGGCACTGGGGTGGGTACGGGGCGCCCCCTCCCCCGTACGGGTCGGGGACCCGGCGCCGCCCCGTGGTCGGTCCGAACAGGCGGCGCCGGGCTGTGGCAGGAGTGTGCGGGGGCGGCCGGGGGCGGGGGGAGGTGTTTCGGGCGTCGTCGAAACTCGGGCGGGGGCGAAGGGGGCGGGCGGCCCGCGGCTACCGGCCCTCGGCGCCCAACTGCCGCAGCAGGTCCCGGTTGTCGACCCGTACCCACTCCTCGACCAGCCGCCCGCGCCCGTCGAACCGGAAGATGTTGATCAGGTCGAGGACCACCCGCTTGCCGTTCGGCGGCAGCGGACCGGCCGGGGACTGCGTGAACTCCCGGACGAACGTGCCCTCGATCCACGTCCGGCACGCCACCCGGTCCCCTGCGGCGACGATCGCGCCGCGCCGTATCGACCGGTCGTCGAACGCCGCGCGTACGGAGGCGAAGTACGCGTCGAGGCCGGCGAAGTCCGCCTCGAAGCCGCCGGGGCCGTGGAAGCGGAAGCGGTCCGTGTCGAAGTACGAGGCGGCTTCGGCCGGGTCGTCGCCGGAGACCTCCAGTTCGCCGGCGCGGACGAGGCGGGCCACGAGTTCGTCCGGCGTGAACGGCCGGGCCGCCGCGGGCTCCTGTGTCCGTGCCGCGGCTGCGTACGCCATGGGTTCCTGTGTCATGCCACCAAGGCTGCACCGCCTCAGTCATGCAGTCCAACGATGACTCGGCATCGTTTCCATGAGCTGAGCGCATGCTAATTTCAGCCCATGTCCGAGTTCACGCTCACCGGCCTGCGCATCGTCCACCGCGTCGCCACCGCCGGCTCCTTCACCCGCGCGGCCGAGCAGCTCGGCTACACGCAGTCGGCCGTCTCCCGCCAGGTCGCCGCCATGGAGGCGGTGGCCGGGGCGCCGTTCTTCGACCGCA
>NZ_JACBXC010000333.1 GCF_013870535.1 Streptomyces phytophilus
AACCCGTTTTGGAGTGCGGTCCGCGATCGGGTAATGTTCTGTCCGTCGCCGGGAACGGCGGCCACCGGAACAGGGCCCCCGCAACGGGGGTTGTGTTTTGGTGGGGTATGGTGTAATTGGCAGCACGACGGATTCTGGTTCCGTTAGTCTAGGTTCGAGTCCTGGTACCCCAGCGCAACGCAGTTGCAGATGTGCTCGCCCCCGTTGTGTAGCGGCCTAGCACGCTGCCCTCTCAAGGCAGTAGCGCCGGTTCGAATCCGGTCGGGGGTACAGGTCCTCTCCATCGCGAGGAGGGGATCGTCCAAGGCCCCCGTTGTGTAGCGGCCTAGCACGCCGCCCTCTCAAGGCGGTAGCGCCGGTTCGAATCCGGTCGGGGGTACCACCACGGAGAACTCGGCCCGTCCCCGCTTCGGCGGGGGTGGGTTTTTTTTGTGTGTCCTTGACAGGCGAGCCATGCCGGGCGAGGCTTCCGCACGCTGGATGCCATGTCCATATTGTGCATGACGCTGCCCGCGTACGCGGCGCCGGTGCCCGACGGGCGGGCGAGGAGGGCCTGATGGCAGTGCACCCCCTCCGCGTGCCCCGCCGCAGATTCCTCAGGGAGATCCTGACCGGGGGTGCGCCGGATCCGTCGGACCCCGCGCGCTGCTGTGGACCGCGAGCCTGGTCCACGAGGCGCTGCCCGCCGCCGACTTGGCCGACCTGGCCGCCGCGGTGGGCGGCACCCGCACCGCGCGGCTGCGACTCGCCCGACCTCGTCACACCGGCCTCGGCCGGGCCGGGCGATGTGCACGAACGGCGTGTGCGCGCACACCGTCCGTGACAGGACGGCCGTGGCGTACTGCCACCGCTTACGCGCCTGCGCGCTGCGGCTCAGCCCGTCCTGCGCAGCGCGTCCGTGAGCCGCGCCGCGGCGTCCACGACCGCCTGGGCGTGCATCCGCCCCGGGTGCCGGGTCAGCCGCTCGATCGGTCCGGAGACCGAGACGGCGGCCACCACGCGGTTCGACGGGCCGCGTACGGGCGCGGAGACGGACGCGACGCCCGGCTCCCGCTCCCCGACGGACTGGGCCCACGCCCGGCGCCGTACGCCCGACAGGGCCGTGGCCGTGAACCGGGCGCCCTGCAGCCCCCGGTGCAGCCGCTCGGGCTCCTCCCAGGCGAGCAGCACCTGCGCCGCCGAGCCGGCCTTCATCGGCAGCGTGGAGCCCACCGGGACGGTGTCGCGCAGGCCCGAGAGCCGCTCGGCCGCCGCGACGCAGATCCGCATGTCGCCCTGGCGGCGGTAGAGCTGGGCGCTCTCGCCGGTGACGTCCCGCAGGTGCGTGAGCACCGGGCCGGCCGCGGCGAGCAGCCGGTCCTCGCCGGCCGCGGCCGCCAGCTCGGCGAGCCGGGGGCCGAGGATGAACCTGCCCTGCATGTCCCTGGCCACCATGCGGTGGTGTTCCAGCGCCACCGCGAGGCGGTGGGCCGTGGGGCGGGCGAGACCGGTCGCGGAGACCAGCCCGGCGAGGGTGGCCGGACCGGACTCCAGCGCGCTCAGTACCACAGCCGCCTTGTCGAGTACGCCGACGCCGCTAGAGTTGTCCATGCAACGATACTCGCGTCTCACACTGTGAAACGCAAGTTCATATTTCCGGTGAACGCGTCACCCTGGACGGACCGGTCCCCGTCCGGAGCGGGGGGAGCGGGCGGTGCCGGCGGCCGCCGGCCCGGACATGCACACGCAGTTCGCAATCGACGACGATGGGAATGCGATGGGAAGGACACTCGCGGAGAAGGTCTGGGACGACCATGTCGTCCGGCGCGCGGAGGGCGAGCCCGACCTTCTCTTCATCGATCTGCACCTGCTGCACGAGGTGACCAGCCCGCAGGCGTTCGACGGCCTGCGCAAGGCGGGCCGGCCGGTGCGCAGGACCGACCTCACCATCGCCACCGAGGACCACAACACCCCGACCCTCGACATCGACAAGCCCATCGCCGACCCGGTCTCGCGTACGCAACTGGAGACCCTGCGCAAGAACTGCGCGGACTTCGGCGTCCGGCTGCACCCGCTCGGCGACGTCGAGCAGGGCGTCGTGCACGTCGTCGGCCCGCAGCTGGGGCTGACCCAGCCGGGTACCACCGTGGTCTGCGGCGACAGCCACACCTCCACGCACGGCGCCTTCGGCGCGCTGGCGTTCGGCATCGGCACCAGCCAGGTCGAGCACGTGCTCGCCACGCAGACCCTGCCGATGGCCCCGTTCAGGACCATGGCGGTGACCGTCAACGGCGAGTTGCCCGACGGCGTCACCGCCAAGGACCTGATCCTCGCGATCATCGCCCGCATCGGCACCGGCGGCGGTCAGGGCTACGTGATCGAGTACCGCGGCGAGGCCGTCGAGAAGCTCTCGATGGAGGCGCGGATGACGATCTGCAACATGTCCATCGAGGCCGGCGCGCGCGCCGGGATGGTCGCGCCGGACGAGACGACCTTCGCGTACCTGAAGGGCCGCGCGCACGCCCCCGAGGGCTCCGGCTGGGACGCGGCCGTCGAGTACTGGCGCACGCTGCGCACCGACGACGACGCGGTCTTCGACCACGAGGTCGTCATCGAGGCCGCCGAACTGGCCCCGTTCGTCACCTGGGGCACCAACCCCGGGCAGGGCGCGCCGCTGTCGGCGCAGGTGCCCGACCCGGCGTCGTTCAGCGACGCCAGCGAGCGGCTGGCGGCGGAGAAGGCGCTGGAGTACATGGGCCTGACCGCCGGGCAGCCGCTGCGCGAGATCGCGGTCGACACCGTGTTCGTCGGCTCCTGCACCAACGGCCGGATCGAGGACCTGCGCTCCGCCGCCGAGGTGGTCGGTGGGCGGCAGGTCGCCGACGGCGTACGGATGCTGGTCGTACCCGGCTCCGTACGGGTCGCGCTGCAGGCCGTCGAGGAAGGGCTCGACAAGGTGTTCACGGCCGCCGGGGCCGAATGGCGGCACGCCGGTTGCTCGATGTGCCTGGGCATGAACCCCGACCAGCTCGCCCCCGGCGAGCGCTCGGCGTCCACCTCCAACCGCAACTTCGAGGGCAGGCAGGGCAAGGGCGGCCGTACGCACCTGGTCTCCCCGCAGGTCGCCGCGGCCACCGCCGTGACCGGCCGGCTGTCCTCCCCGGCCGACCTGATCACCGCGGAGGTCTGATCCATGGAAGCCTTCACCACCCACACCGGGCGCGCCGTGCCGCTGCGCCGCGGCAACGTCGACACCGACCAGATCATCCCGGCCCACTGGCTGAAGAAGGTCACCAGGGACGGCTTCGAGGACGGCCTCTTCGAGGCGTGGCGCAAGGACCCCGAGTTCGTGCTGAACAGCGCGGCGTACCGGGGTGCGAGCGTCCTGCTGGCCGGCCCGGACTTCGGCACCGGCTCGTCCCGCGAACACGCCGTGTGGGCGCTGCAGAACTACGGCTTCAAGGCGGTCGTCTCGTCCCGCTTCGCCGACATCTTCCGCGGCAACTCGCTCAAGAACGGACTGCTGACCGTCGTGCTGCCGCAGGCGGACGTCGAGCGGCTCTGGGAGCTGGTCGAGGCCGACCCGCGGACCGAGGTGACCGTCGACCTCCGGGCCCTGGAGGTGCGCGCCGGCGCCGCGTCCGGCGCGCCCGCGTTCACCACCTCGTTCGAGCTGGACGAGAACGCCCGCTGGCGGCTGCTGAACGGCCTCGACGACATCAGCATCACCCTTCGGTACGAAGCCGACATCGCCGCTTTCGAGGCGGCCCGACCGGCGTTCAAACCGCAGACCGTACAGGGCTGACCGGCGGTTTCCGCCCCAGCCGAGGCCCCGCGCCCGCCGCCGACAGGTGGCGGGCGCGGGGCTTTGTGCGCCGGTGGGTTGGCCTGCCGCCGGGCGACAACTCACCGCAGATGACACAATCGGCGCATGGAACCCGACGGCCAACTCGCGCTCTACGAGGCCGTCGCCGCCGGGCTGAAGGAGGCCCACCGCAAGGTGCGCGAGGTGGCCGCGACGGACGCCGAACGGGCAGAGCTGACAAGGCGCCTGCTCGCCATCACGGGTGCCGCGAAGCACGATCTCGCCGGAGCCGCAAGGCGGCTGGAGCGGCTGCGGCGGGAGCTGGACGCGCGCTCGTAGCGGGAGTCCGTTGCGACACAAGGGTGATGAGAGACGTTTTGCCTTTGATTTGCGGTATATATCTGCCTAACGTGCGAAAAAGCTTGAACATTTCGTTCCGGCAATCAATGCCTCAGAAGGGGAAGACGTGAACAAGGCCCAGCTCGTTGAAGCTATTACCGACAAGATGGGTGGCCGCCAGCAGGCCGCCGACGCCGTGGACGCCGTCCTCGACGCGATCATTCGTGCGGTCGTCACCGGCGAGCGCGTATCGGTCACGGGCTTCGGCTCTTTCGAGAAGGTGGAGCGCCCGGCGCGCTACGCCCGCAACCCCCAGACCGGCGAGCGCGTCCGGGTCAAGAAGACCTCCGTGCCGCGGTTCCGCGCGGGCCAGGGCTTCAAGGACCTCGTCTCCGGCACCAAGCGGCTGCCGAAGAACGACACGGCCGTGAAGAAGGCCCCGAAGGGCAGCCTGACCGGCGGCACCAAGACCACCGCCAAGGCCGCCGCCAAGAAGGCCACCAAGAAGAGCGCCGCCAAGAAGGCCACGGCGAAGAAGACGACCGCGAAGAAGACCGCGGCCAAGAAGGCCCCGGCGAAGAGGACGACGGCCAAGAAGTCCTCGGCCAAGAAGACGACCGCCAAGAAGTCCTCGGCGAAGAAGGCGTCCGCCAAGAAGACGGCCGCCAAGAAGTCGGCCAAGAAGGCCCCGGCGAAGAAGGCGACCGCCAAGAAGGCGCCCGCCCGCAAGGCCGCCGGCCGGCGGACCACGGCGAAGAAGACCACTGCCAGGAAGCGATGACGGACCCGGCGCAGGGTCCGCAAGCGGGGCCGGCTCCCCTCGGGGAGACCGGCCCGCGGCATGTCCGGGCCCGGCCGTGCGCCGCCGTACGGGCCGGAGCCCGGGCCCCGGCCTCCGCCCCGGCCCGCAGCCGGGTCCCCGAGCCGTTCCGCAGCCCGCTCGGCGGCCCGTACGGCAGCCCGTTCCGCGGCCCGGTCCGCCTCACAAGGTCTGCAGCGTCACCAGGACGATCCTGCGCGCCTCGCCCGCGCCCTCGGTCTCGATCCGCACCCGCTGCCCCGGCCTGAGCAGCCGCAGGCCCCCCGCCGCGAACGCGGCGCCGTCGAAGGGCAGCGGCGTGCCGTCGTCGAGGAGCACGCTGCCGCTGCGGGTCTGCGGGTCGTACGTGAACGCTGTGGCCTGCATGGGCCGCAGGCTACCGGCCGCCGCTCACCCGCACACGCCGTCGGACGCCGCCCGTGTACCCGGGGCGTGCCCGGGGAACGGGCAGCGGGCCGCCCG
>NZ_JACBXC010000334.1 GCF_013870535.1 Streptomyces phytophilus
CGCATGGGCTCGCCCCCGACGAGCCGCCCCCTGCGCGAACTCGGCAACGGGCCCACGGACCTCGCCCTCCTCGCCAGCGCCCTCCAGCGCGCCGCGGGCTCGTCCACCGCCCACCCGGACGACACCCGCACCCCGTCCCCGTAGTACCCGCGACCTCCGGACCGGTCCGCCCCGGGCCTTCGCACCACGGCCGCGCAGCCGTCGAGGACGTACCGCGCACCCTTCGTACGCGTCCGCCCCCGCGCGCTCCCGCCCTCAACGCCCCACTCGCACCATCCGTCCCACCCGTTCCCCCAGCAACAATCTGCCATCCTCCCCGTCTGCGCCGTCAACCCACCGCACGTGTCGTCCCTCCACCGGCCGAACTCTCGCCCCACCCTCCGCGCCCGCACCCGTTTTTCTTCAGATCCCCCCCCACCAGCGGCCTTTGCACCTGTCTGCGGCTCCAGCCGCCCCACGCCCGCCTTCACGTTCCGAACGCTTGCCCATCACGGACGGATCACGAAACGGCCGCTGACGGGGTTTGCTTACGAGGCGCTATTGCGGGGTCGCCGGTCCGGGCGTAGGACATACCCCACAGCATTTCGCACCGGTAAAACGGCACAGGCCCCGCGGGGCAGGTTTGTGCCGGCACGGGACAACCCCACCTGCCCCGCGTTCCTGGGGAGGCTGGGATGCAGCAGGTGAGAGTCGTGCGGGCCGCGGTGGCGATCGTCGCCGCCGGCGCGCTCGCCGTGACCGCCGCCGGGTGCGGCGACGACGGCGATGACGACAACGGCAGCGGCGGGAAGACGGACAAGTCCGGTTCCGGCGTCGAACTGCCGAAGCTGGACGGTGAGTCGCTGCGCGTCGGCGCCGTGTGGACGGGGCCGGAGCAGAAGAACTTCGAGAAGGTTCTCGACGTCTTCGAGGAGCAGACCGGCGCCACGGTGGAGTACGTACCCACCGGTGACAACGTCGCGTCCTTCGTCCGTACCCAGGTCGCCGGCGGCAAGCCGCCGGACGTCGTCTTCGCGCCGCAGGTGGGCGTGTTGCAGGAGTTCGTCAAGGAGGGCTGGGCGAAGCCGCTGGACGCGGCCGCGCAGAAGGAGCTGGGCAAGAACTTCTCGCAGGGCTGGCAGGACCTGGGCGCGGTGGACGGCGAGCAGTACGGCGTGTACTGCAAGGCGGCCAACAAGTCCCTTGTCTGGTACAACACCACGGCCTTCGAGAACGCGGGCGCCCAGGAGCCGGAGGACTGGCAGGGCTTCATGGACACCGCGCAGCTCGTCTCCGACTCCGGGGTGCCGCCGGTGGCGGTCGGCGGCGCGGACGGCTGGACGCTCACCGACTGGTTCGAGAACATCTACCTCTCCCAGGCAGGGCCGGAGAAGTACGACCAGCTCGCCGCGCACGAGATCCCGTGGACGGACAAGTCGGTGACGGACGCGCTGACGACCCTCGGCGAGCTGTTCGGCGACGACAACCTGATCGCGGGCGGCAAGCAGAAGGCCACGAAGATGGCGTTCCCGGACTCGGCGATCGCCCCCTTCGCCGACCTGGAGGACCCGCAGGCCGCCATGGTCTTCGAGGCCGACTTCGTCGGCGCGTTCGTCAACGAGACCGACGCGACGGTCGGCGAGGACGCGAAGATCTTCCCGTTCCCGGCGGTCGGCCCGGACAAGCCGGTGGTCACCGGCGGCGACGCGGCCGTGACCCTGACCGGCTCCAAGGGCGCGCAGGCGCTGCTGACGTTCCTGTCGTCCACCGAGGCGGCCGAGACGTGGGCGGCACCGGGCGGCTTCATCTCGCCGAACAAGAACATGGACGCGGCCGCGTACCCGAACGACGTGCAGCGCGAGATCGCGCAGGCGCTCGTCGACGCCGGGGACGACTTCCGCTTCGACATGTCCGACCAGGCGCCCGCCGACTTCGGCGGCACCGCGGGCAAGGGCGAGTGGAAGGCGCTGCAGGACTTCCTGGCCGATCCGAAGGACGTCGAGGGCGCGCAGCAGGACCTCGAAAAGGCCGCGGCCGCGGCGTACAAGAGCTGACGGACGGAGCAGGGAGACCCTGATGTCGACCTCGTCGGCGGGGGGTGCGGCGGAGTCCGCCGCACCCTCCCCCCTCGCACCGCCGGGCCGTACGTCACCAGAGAAGAACGCCTCGCAGGAGAGGAAGCGGAGCAAGCCGCCCAGGTCGGTCGTACGGACCAAGAGCTGGATCACGGTGGCGTTCCTGCTGCCGGCCCTGGTCCTGCTCGGGGCGCTCGTGCTGTATCCGATCGGCTACTCGGTCTACCGCAGCCTCTTCGACGTCACCGGCGACGACTTCATCGGCCTGGACAACTACACCGAGCTGTTCAGTGACGACCGCATCCGCACCGCGCTGCGCAACAACCTGATCTGGGTCCTCGTCGCGCCCGCGATCTGCACGGCGCTGGGTCTGATCTTCGCCGTCCTCACCGAGAAGGTGCGGTGGGGCACGGCGTTCAAGATGGTCGTCTTCATGCCGATGGCCATCTCGATGCTGGCGGCGGGCGTCATCTTCAGCCTCGTCTACCAGAACGAGCCGGAGCGCGGCGCCGCGAACGCGGCGTGGACGACGATCCACGACACGTTCAGCGACCCCGCGCCCTGGCCGGGCGCCCGCCCGCGCCCCAACAGCGATCTGAAGGGCCCCGACAAGGGCCCGTTCACGTCCGGCGCCACGGTCGGCGCCGGGCAGACGGCGCTGCTGCCGCTGGTCGCGGTGAAGCCGCAGGACGCGGAGGGCGAGCAGCCGGCCGCCGAGCCGAAGGCGGGCGGCGACGGCGTCAACGGCACGGTGTGGCTGGACTTCAAGCCCGGCGGCGGCGAGCCCGACGTCGTCGACAGCGGCGAGAAGGCGCTGAAGGGCATCGAGGTCGAGGCGGTCAAGGACGGCAAGGTCGTCGCCTCGGCCACGACGGCGTCCGACGGTACGTTCAGCCTGCCCGCCGCCGCGGACGGGGCCCAGCTCCGGCTGCCGGCCTCGAACTTCGCGGAGGCGTACGGCGGCGTCGACTGGCTCGGGCCCTCGCTGGTGACGCCGGCGGTGATCGCGGCGTACGTGTGGATGTGGGCCGGCTTCGCGATGGTGCTGATCGCCGCTGGTCTGGCGTCGGTGCCGCGGGAGCTGCTGGAGGCGGCGCGGGTCGACGGCGCGAACGAGTGGCAGGTGTTCCGGCGCATCACGGTGCCGGTGCTGGCGCCCGTACTCGCCGTCGTGCTCGTCACGTTGATGATCAACGTGCTGAAGATCTTCGACCTCGTCTACATCATCGTGCCGAGTGCGCGGCTGGAGGACGGCAACGTGCTGGCCGTCGAGCTGTTCCAGCAGGCGTTCGCCGGCACCGAGCCCGACCTGGGCGTGGGCAGCGCGATCTCCGTCGTGCTGCTGCTCCTGGTCATCCCCGTGATGATCTTCAATATCCGCCGCCTGCGAAAGGAGTCCGGCCGATGACCACCGCAGCAGCGGCGGAGACCGCACCGAAGCCGGAACCGCGGGAGGCGAAGAGCGAGGCGCCGGCGAAGGAGTCGGTCGCCTCCCGCGTCGGGCGGTACGCGGGCGGCGGCGCGGTCCGGGCGTTCCTGGTGATCGTGGCGTTCCTGTGGCTGACGCCGACGGTGGGGCTGCTGCTGTCGTCGTTCCGCGACCCGGCGGACATCGCGACGACCGGCTGGTGGAAGGTCTTCGGCGATCCGGGGCAGCTCACCACGGACACGTACGACGCGCTCTTCGGCAACGACGACGTGATGGGCGCGCTGCCGACGACGATCTGGATCACCGTGCCGTCCACGGTGCTGGTGGTGGTCATCGGCGCGCTGGCGGGCTACGCGTTCGCGTGGATGGACTTCCCCGGCCGGGACTGGGTGTTCCTCGCGGTGGTGGGCCTGCTGGTGGTGCCGGTGCAGGTGGCGCTGATCCCGATCGCGTCGCTGTACCGGGATCTGAACCTGTTCCACACGATCACGGGCGTGGTGCTCTTCCATACCGCGTTCGGGCTGCCGTTCGCCATCTTCCTGTTGCGGAACTTCTTCGCGGAGATCCCGCGGGAGCTGCTGGAGGCGGCCCGTATCGACGGGGCGAGCGAGATGCGGCTGTTCTTCCGCGTCGTGATGCCCCTGGGCGGCCCCGCGATCGCGGCGCTGAGCATCTTCCAGTTCCTGTGGGTGTGGAACGACATGCTGGTGGCCCTGGTCTTCGCCGACCCGGGCAAGCCGCCGCTGACGGTGGCGGTGCAGCAGCAGGCGCGGCAGTTCGACAGCAACATCGAGCTGATCGCGTCCGGCGCCTTCATCTCGATGATCATCCCGCTGATCGTCTTCTTCGCCTTCCAGCGGCAGTTCGTCTCGGGTGTGATGGCGGGCGCCGTGAAGTAGGTACGGACACACTGACGCGATACGGCCGCCCGGGTGATCCACCCGGGCGGCCGTACTGTCGTACGGCCGGGCGCGTGGCGCCGCCGTTACGGTGGCGGATACCAGAAATAAGGACATTCCGACCAGCGGACTGTCCTTCCGCCGCCGCCCGCCCAGGGATGTGTCCGTGCCCCGGTTCAGCGTCATCGTCCCCGCGTACAGGGTCCAGGCGTATCTCGACGAGTGCCTGGAGTCCGTGCTCGCGCAGTCCTTCACGGACGTGGAGGTCATCGCGGTCGACGACTGCTCCCCCGACTTCTGCGGCGAGATCATCGACGCCGCCGCCGCCCGCGACCCGCGGCTGACCGCCGTCCACCTGACCGCCAACGTCGGCCTCGGCCGCGCCCGCAACGCCGGGCTGGAGCGCGCCACCGGCGACTACGTCCTCTTCCTCGACGGCGACGACACCCTCGTCCCCGGCGCGCTCCGGGCGATCGCCGACCGGCTCGCGGACACCGCGGACCCGGACGTCCTCGTCTACGACTACGCCCGCACCTACTGGGACGGCCGGCACGCCCGCAACGTACGCGCCGACCTGCTCGCCGAGCGCGAGCCGCGGGTCTTCCGGCTGGCGGAGCGGCCGGAGCTGCTGCGGCTGCTGATGGTGGTGTGGAACAAGGCGTACCGGCGGGACTTCGTCGCCGCCCAGGGCCTGAGCTTCCCGCCCGGCTACTACGAGGACACCCCGTGGACGTACCCCGCGCTGCTGTCCGCGGAGCGGGTCGCGGTGCTGGACCGGGTGTGCGTGCACTACCGGCAGCGGCGGTCCGGCAGCATCCTCGGCACGCCGGGCGAGCAGCACCTCGACGTCTTCGAGCAGTACGACCGGGTGTTCGCGTTCCTCGCCGCGCGGCGGCTGGACAGGTGGCGGCCGGTGCTGTTCGTGCGGATGGTGGACCATCTGACGACGATCTTCAACAAGAGCGGGCGGGTGCCGCGGCACAAGCGGGCGGAGTTCTTCCGGCGGGCGCGGGCGCAGTATGC
>NZ_JACBXC010000335.1 GCF_013870535.1 Streptomyces phytophilus
CTGGTACGTACCGGCCACCGGCCCCGGCGAGCCGACCGCGCGGCTGAACCCGAAGTACCTCTTCGACACCTTCGTCATCGGCGCCTCCAACCGCTTCGCGCACGCCGCCGCGGTCGCCGTCGCCGAGGCCCCGGCGAAGGCGTACAACCCGCTGTTCATCTACGGCGAGTCCGGTCTGGGCAAGACGCACCTGCTGCACGCCATCGGCCACTACGCCCGCAGCCTCTACCCGGGCACCCGGGTCCGCTACGTGAGCTCCGAGGAGTTCACCAACGAGTTCATCAACTCCATCCGCGACGGCAAGGCGGACACGTTCCGCAAGCGCTACCGCGACATGGACATCCTCCTGGTCGACGACGTCCAGTTCCTGGCGAGCAAGGAGTCGACGCAGGAGGAGTTCTTCCACACCTTCAACACGCTGCACAACGCCAACAAGCAGATCGTGCTCTCCAGCGACCGGCCGCCCAAGCAGCTGATCACCCTGGAGGACCGGCTCCGCAACCGCTTCGAGTGGGGCCTGATCACCGACGTGCAGCCGCCGGAGCTGGAGACCCGGATCGCGATCCTGCGCAAGAAGGCGGTCCAGGAGCAGCTGAACGCGCCGCCCGAGGTGCTGGAGTTCATCGCCTCCCGGATCTCCCGCAACATCCGCGAGCTGGAGGGCGCCCTGATCCGGGTCACGGCCTTCGCCTCGCTCAACCGGCAGCCGGTCGACCTCGGGCTCACCGAGATCGTGCTGAAGGACCTCATCCCCGGCGGCGAGGACGCGGCCCCGGAGATCACCGCGGCCGCGATCATGGCCGCCACCGCGGACTACTTCGGGCTGACGGTGGAGGACCTGTGCGGGTCCTCCCGCAGCCGCGTGCTGGTCACGGCCCGCCAGATCGCCATGTACCTGTGCCGGGAGCTGACGGACCTCTCCCTGCCGAAGATCGGCGCCCAGTTCGGCAACCGGGACCACACCACCGTCATGCACGCGGACCGCAAGATCCGGGCGCTGATGGCCGAGCGGCGTTCGATCTACAACCAGGTCACCGAGCTGACCAACCGCATCAAGAACAGCTAGCGGCCCCGCCGCCGTTCCGTACGTCCCGCACCTCTCCCGTACCACTCCCGCGCGTCCCCGGGCGCTCTCAGGCGTCCCCAGGGGGCTCTACGCGTCCTGTGTGCGTCCCGGAGTCCGCTTCTGCACCGCTCCCTCGCCGCCCCTTTGCCGTCCGTCCGCCCGCCCCGGCGTGCCCCCGAACAGCCGAGCCCTCCTCGCCCTGTTCGATTCCCGGCCCTGACCAGGCAGTTCTCCACACCTCGGCGCCCTGTCGCTCGTCCACACCCTGGGGACAGGCGAGTTACCCACGGGCAGGTGTGGACGCGATCTGGACAACTCGCGTCCGTGCAGCTCATCGGGGTGTGGATTTGTGGGCGGCCGTTGCCCACAAGCTGTGGACACCGGCCGGCGGCTCGATCGGCGCCGAGCGCTGTCCACCGCGGAAGACCACTCACCCACAGAAAACCCCGCTCTGTACACAGCCTGTCCACAAGTTTGTCCACTGTTCGGCAACGCAACGCGCGCCTTCACCGGGTCGAGTGAAAGCCGTCACACCGAACGCCAGGATTGGCTGTGCAGAAACCCGGGTAACTCTGGGGATGGAGCTGTGGCTAAGTGGCCCCTGCCTGTGAACGGCCTGTGCACAGCCGGGCCCCATCCACAGGAACCGAGGGTTTTCCACCCCTTGTCCCCAACCCGCCTGTGGGCAAAATTCGCGGGCTGACCTGCGCAGACGGGGTTTTCCACGGTTTCCACAGGCCCTACTACTACCTCTACACGTATCTAGCTCGGAATCCGCTTCGAAGCGGGGCCTGTGCACAAGTGCGGTCGACGGCGTCCGACGGCGGCTGCGACGAGTTGACCCCGACCTGCCCCCTGTGTCGGTGCCGTGCGTCAGACTGGTCCCCCACACCAACCGAGCCGGCAAGGGCCGAGAGCACCAGGAGGCGGTCTCCGTGAAGATCCGGGTGGAGCGCGACGTACTCGCGGAGGCAGTGGCGTGGGCAGCGCGCAGCCTCCCGGCCCGGCCGCCCGCGCCGGTGCTCGCCGGACTGCTGCTGAAGGCCGACGGCGCGGACGGCGGGTCGCTCAGCCTCTCCGGCTTCGACTACGAGGTCTCCGCCCGCGTCTCCGTGGAGGCGGACGTGGAGGAGGACGGCACGGTCCTCGTCTCCGGGCGGCTCCTCGCCGACATCTCCCGCGCACTTCCCAACCGGCCTGTGGAGATCTCCACGGACGGCGTCCGCGTCACCGTGGTCTGCGGCTCCTCGCGGTTCACACTCCACACCCTGCCTGTGGAGGAGTATCCGGCGCTGCCGGAGATGCCGGGCGCCACGGGGACGGTCTCCGGCGAGGTCTTCGCCTCGGCCGTCGCGCAGGTCGCCATCGCCGCCGGCCGGGACGACACCCTGCCGGTGCTCACGGGCGTGCGGATCGAGATCGAGGGCGACACGGTCACCCTGGCTTCGACGGACCGGTACCGCTTCGCGGTCCGGGAGTTCCTGTGGAAGCCGGAGACCGCCGACGCCTCCTCGGTGGCGCTCGTCCCCGCCAAGACGCTCCTGGACACGGCCAAGTCGCTGACCAGCGGCGACATCGTGACGCTCGCCCTGTCGGGCGCCGGTGCCGGCGAGGGGCTGATCGGCTTCGAGGGCGCCGGGCGGCGGACGACGACGCGGCTGATCGAGGGCGACCTGCCGAAGTACCGCACGCTGTTCCCCACGGAGTTCAACTCGGTGGCGGTCATCGAGACCCCGCCGTTCGTCGAGGCCGTCAAGCGCGTGGCGCTGGTGGCCGAGCGGAACACCCCGGTGCGGCTGAGCTTCGAGCAGGGCGTGCTGACCCTGGAGGCCGGGTCCAGCGACGACGCACAGGCTGTGGAAAGGGTGGACGCCCAGCTTGAGGGCGACGACATCTCGATCGCCTTCAACCCGACGTTCCTGCTCGACGGGCTGAGCGCGATCGACTCGCCCGCGGCGCAGCTCTCCTTCACGACGTCGACGAAGCCGGCGCTGCTCAGCGGCAGGCCCGCGCTCGACGCCGAGGCGGACGAGGCGTACAAGTACCTGATCATGCCCGTGCGGCTGAGCGGCTGAGGTCCGGCGTAGGCTCGGACCGGATATGGCGCGCAGACGGACGAAGGGGCAGTGATGGAGCTCGGTCTTGTGGGTCTCGGCCGGATGGGCGGGAACATGCGCGAGCGCATCCGGCGCGCGGGTCACACCGTCGTGGGGTACGACCGCAACCCGGACGTCGCCGATGTCCACAGCCTGCGGGAGCTTGTGGACGCGCTGCCCGCTCCCCGCGTGGTCTGGGTGATGGTGCCGGCGGGCGCGGCCACGCAGTCGACGGTCGACGAGCTGGCCGAGCTGCTCCAGCCCGGGGACGTCCTCGTGGACGGCGGCAACTCGCGCTGGACGGACGACGAGAAGCACGCCGCGGAGCTGGGTGCCAAGGGCATCGGCTTCGTGGACTGCGGCGTCTCCGGGGGCGTGTGGGGCCTGGAGAACGGCTATGCGCTGATGTACGGCGGGGACGCCGAGCACGTGGCGCGGGTGCAGCCGGTCTTCGACGCGCTGAAGCCCGAGGGCGAGTACGGCTCCGTCCACGCCGGCAAGGTCGGCGCGGGGCACTTCGCGAAGATGGTCCACAACGGCATCGAGTACGCGATGATGCAGGCTTTCGCCGAGGGCTGGGAGCTGCTGGAGGCCGCGGACTCGGTCACCGACGTGCGCGAGGTGTTCCGTTCGTGGCAGGAGGGCACCGTCATCCGCTCCTGGCTGCTGGACCTGGCGGTCCTGGCGCTGGACGACGACGAGCACCTGGGCAAGCTCCGCGGGTACGCGGAGGACTCCGGTGAGGGCCGCTGGACGGTGGAGGCGGCGATCGACCACGCGGTGCCGCTGCCGGCGATCACCGCGTCGCTCTTCGCCCGGTTCGCCTCGCGCCAGGACGACTCGCCGCAGATGAAGATGATCGCCGCGCTGCGGAACCAGTTTGGTGGCCACGCGGTCAAGGAGGAGAAGTAGCTAGCCGGGCGGCCGGCGGGAGCGCCGGCCCCGCTGTTCGCTGAATCGGCCGTGTTTCCTGGGGAGGTCGGCGTCGGGCCATGCACGTGTCTCATCTCTCGCTGGCCGACTTCCGTTCGTATGAACGGGCGGAGGTACCCCTCGACCCGGGGGTGACGGCCTTCGTCGGGCCGAACGGCCAGGGCAAGACGAACCTGGTCGAGGCGGTCGGCTATCTCGCGACGCTGGGCAGCCACCGGGTGTCCGCGGACGCGCCGCTGGTACGGATGGGCGCGGCGCGCGCGGTGGTACGGGCCGCGGTGGTGCAGGACGGCCGGCAGCAGCTCGTGGAGCTGGAGCTGAACCCGGGCAAGGCGAACCGGGCGCGGCTGAACCGGTCGTCGCAGGTGCGGCCGCGCGACGTGCTGGGCGTGCTGCGTTCCGTGCTGTTCGCGCCGGAGGACCTGGCGCTGGTCAAGGGCGATCCGGACCAGCGGCGCCGCTATCTCGACGAGCTGATCACGGCGCGGGCGCCGCGTCTCGCGGGGGTGCGCAGCGACTACGACCGGGTGCTCAAGCAGCGCAACACGCTGCTCAAGACGGCCGCGATGGCGCGGCGGCACGGCGGGCGGCAGCTCGATCTGTCGACGCTGGATGTGTGGGACCAGCACCTGGCGCGCGCCGGGGCGGAGTTGCTGGCGCAGCGGCTGGAGCTGATCGCGGTGCTGCAGCCGCTGGTGGACAAGGCGTACGAGCAGGTGGCGCCGGGCGGCGGTCCGGCGGCGTTCGAGTACCGGTCGCCGGCCGGCGGGCGGTTCGCGGAGGCGCGTACGCGCGAGGAGTTCGCGGGGCTGCTGCTGGAGGCGATGGCGGAGGCGCGCAAGCAGGAGATCGAGCGGGGCGTGACCCTGGTGGGCCCGCACCGCGACGACCTGGTGCTGAAGTTGGGCGAGCTGCCCGCCAAGGGCTATGCGTCGCACGGGGAGTCGTGGTCGTACGCGCTGGCGCTGCGGCTCGCGTCGTACGAGCTGCTGCGCGGCGAGGGCGACGGTGAGCCGGTGCTGGTGCTGGACGACGTGTTCGCGGAGCTGGACACGCGGCGGCGGGAGCGGCTGGCGGAGCTGGTGGCGCCGGGCGAGCAGGTGCTCGTGACGGCGGCGGTCGCCGAGGACGTGCCGGAGGTTCTGGCGGGGGTGCGGTTCACGGTGGCGGACGGGCGGGTGGAGCGCGGATGAGCGAGGAGCCCGTACGTCCCGAAGGTGCCGGTCGCCCCGACCCGCCCGCGGACTCCGGCACCCCCGGGTCCTCCGGGTCTCCCG
>NZ_JACBXC010000336.1 GCF_013870535.1 Streptomyces phytophilus
TGCACGGTCACCATCCGCTGGCAGAGCGTGACGGCGCTGCCCGCGGCGACGACCCACAGCGCGATGGGCAGCAGGAGGTCGATGTGCGGGATGCCGAACGTGCGCTCCATGCCCGCGAAGCCGGCGAGCACCAGGGTGATCACCAGCCGGTCGGCGCGCTCCATCAGGCCGTTGACCTTGACCGGCAGGCCGATGCTCTCGCCGCGCGCCTTGGTGTACGACACGACCTGCCCGCCGGCCAGGCAGAAGATCGCCACCGCGCACATCATGAGGTCGTCGCCGCCGCCCGCGTACCAGAGCGCGATGCCGCCGAAGACGGCGGAGTCCGCGGCCCGGTCGAGCGTCGAGTCCAGGAACGCGCCCCAGCGGCTGGAGCGGCCGGACTGGCGGGCCATGGTGCCGTCGATCAGGTCGGAGAAGACGAAGAGGGTGATGAGCAGCGTGCCCCAGAAGAACTCCCCGCGGGGGAAGAAGGCCAAGGCTCCCGCCATCACCCCGAGGGTGCCCACGAACGTGACGGTGTCGGGGCTCACGCCGCGACGCAGCAGCATCGCGGCGATGGGTGCGAAGACACGCGTGAAGATCGCACGCGCGTACTTGTTCAGCATGGCCGTCCCAGGGTCGCCGGTCGGCGGGCCCCGCGGCTGTCCGGGGGCTCGTCGGTGGAAGTCGCTCAACGTAGCGCAGCCATCGTAGCCAGCGCCCGGGCGGGGCCGCGCGGGCCGTACGCCGGTGACCTGCCGGGGCCCGCGCACGTCCGCGGCGGTCGGCGCTTCCGAACCCGTCCGTGCTATTTACGGCGTCTGACGGCGGTGCAAAGCTCGAATGCACCGCACGTGTCAGACGGAGGCGAGACACATGGGTGACAAGGCAAACGCACACCCCGGGGCCGCCGGCAGGGCAGCGGCGGCCGCCCGGCCCTCCGACATTCGGAACGTGGCGCTGGTCGGCCATAGCGGATCCGGTAAGACGACGCTGGTGGAGGCGCTGGCGCTGACCACGAAGGCGCTCACCCGGGCCGGCCGGGTCGAGGACGGCGGCTGCGTATCCGACTACGACGAGATCGAACAGCGCCAGCAGCGCTCGGTACAGCTCTCGCTGGTCCCGGTCGAGTGGGACGGCATCAAGATCAATCTGTTGGACACCCCCGGCTACGCGGACTTCGTCGGGGAGCTTCGGGCCGGTCTGCGAGCGGCGGACGCGGCCCTTTTCGTCGTCTCGGCCGCGGACGGCGTGGACGGCGCGACCCGGATGCTCTGGGAGGAGTGCGCGGCGGTCGGGATGCCGCGGGCGATCGTCGTCACGCACCTGGACGCCGCCAGAGCCGACTTCGACCAGATGACCGAGACCTGCCGGGAGGCATTCGGCGGCGACGACCCCGACGCCGTGCTGCCGCTGTACCTGCCGCTGCTCGGCGCCCCGGCGGCGGACGGCCACGCGCCGGTGCACGGGCTCATCGGCCTGCTCACGCAGCGGGTCTTCGACTACACCTCCGGTGCCCGCGAGGACCGGGCGCCGCGGGCGGACGAGCTGCCGCTGATCGAGGAGGCGCGCAACCGGCTGATCGAGGGCATCATCTCCGAGAGCGAGGACGAGTCGCTCATGGAGCGCTACCTCGGCGGCGAGGAGGTCGAGGTCAAGACGCTCGTGGGGGACCTGGAGAAGGCCGTCGCGCGCGGGGTGTTCCACCCCGTGCTGGCCGCCGCGCCCGCCGCGGACGGCGGCACGCAGGGGCTGGGCACGGTCGAGCTGCTGGAGCTGGTCACCGGCGGCTTCCCCACGCCGCCGGAGCGGCGGATCCCCGACGTGACCACGGTGCGCGGCGAGGAGCGCACGGCGCTGGCCTGCGACCCGGCCGGGCCGCTGGCCGCCGAGGTGGTCAGGACGTCCTCGGACCCGTACATCGGCCGGCTGTCGCTGCTGCGCGTCTTCTCCGGCACGCTGCGCCCCGACCAGACGGTGCACGTCTCGGGCCACGGCATGGAGGACCGCGGGCACGAGGACCACGACACCGACGAGCGGATCGGCTCGCTGACCGCCCCGTTCGGCAAGCTCCAGCGCCCGCTGGACGCGGCGATCGCCGGCGACATCGCCTGCGTCGGCAAGCTGAACGGCGCGGAGACCGGCGACACGGTCTCGGCGAAGGACGAGCCGCTGCTGATGGCGCCGTGGCTGATGCCCGACCCGCTGCTGCCGGTGGCCATCGAGGCGCACACCAAGCAGGACGAGGACAAGCTGTCGCAGGGCCTGGCGCGGCTGTGCGCAGAGGATCCGACGATGCGGCTGGAACAGAACGCCAGCACCCGGCAGTTGGTGCTCTGGTGCCTGGGCGAGGCGCACCGCGACGTGGCGCTGGAGCGGCTGCGCACGCGGTACGGCGTGCAGGTCGACTCGGTGGACCACAAGGTGTCGCTGCGCGAGACGTTCTCCGGTCGGGCGGCGGCGCGCGGGCGGCACGTCAAGCAGTCCGGCGGCCACGGGCAGTACGCCATCTGCGACATCGAGGTGGAGCCGCTGCCGGGGGGCTCGGGCATCGAGTTCGTGGACAAGGTGGTCGGCGGCGCGGTGCCGCGGCAGTTCATCCCGTCGGTGGAGAAGGGGGTACGAGGCCAGGCGGTCAAGGGCGTGGCCACGGGCTATCCGCTGGTCGACGTGCGGGTGACGCTCGTCGACGGCAAGGCGCACTCGGTGGACTCCTCGGACGCCGCGTTCCAGACGGCGGGCGCGCTGGCGCTGCGGGAGGCCGCGGCGCAGGTGCAGATCCACCTGCTGGAGCCGGTCGCCGAGATCAGCGTGCTGGTCGCGGACGAGTACGTCGGCCCGGTGATGAGCGACCTGTCCGGGCGGCGCGGCCGCGTGGTCGGCACCGAGCAGGCGGGCGGCGGCCGGACGCTGGTGCGCGCGGACGTGCCGGAGTTCGAGATCGGCCGGTACGCGGTGGATCTGCGCTCCCTGTCGCACGGCACCGGCCGGTTCGACCGCTCGTACGCCAGGCACGAGCCGATGCCGCAGCAGCTGGCGGCGAAGATCCGTGATCGGCAGGGCCACGACGGTTGACCGCGGCTAGGCTGGGGCACATTGGTGGTCGGGCCCGCTTGCCCGCGGGCCCGGCCCCATCACCGGGGCGGACGCGCGGCGTTGGGGGCGGCAGTGGCAGGTTCTGAGGGGCTGGAGTTCGACTTCGCCCCGCGTGCACAGGTGCCGCTCTCGGGCGCACAGGGTCAGACGGCCGCGACGCACGCGCTCGCCTCCACGGCGTACCGCGACAACGCGGTCACCAAGCTGCTCGACGCCAACAACGACTGGAGCAAGTCGGACTTCAAGAAGGGCCGGCTCTCGCTCTTCGAGCCGAACCTGGGCGAGGCGTTCGCGCGCGCGGTCACGGTGCGCATGCTCGCGGACGGCCGCAAGCCGCTCATCCAGTCGTTCGGTACGGAGCCGCAGGCGGTGCTGGAGCACTGCCTGGCGGCCAACCGGTACCGCAAGGAGCGCGACACCCGGCTGACCGTGGTGATGGCCGTCTTCGGGCTGCTGTTCCTGCCCGGGGTGCTGCTCTGGCTCGGCGTCTTCCAGCTCCGCCGCACCCTGGCCGGGGCGTCGGACAAGCGCGTCGGCGCGGTGGGTTACGTGCTGCTGGGCATCATCGGCGTGGCCGCCATATACCTGTTCCTCACGCTGCCGCTCGACGGCCTGCTCAACATCTACCTGCGCGGCCTGCTGGTCGCCCCGGTCATAGGCTGGTTCTGGGCGAACCGGATCTGCGAGAAGTACGCCAGGGGCCTGCGCGAGCACTGGACGGCGCTGCTGTCCGGCGGCGGCCTCGGCGCCAAGATCCCGGAGGCGGTGCCGAGCAATCCCGGCGAGGCCAGCGCGGAGCGGCTGCGGCTGGGCCTGGCGAAGCTGTCGGCGGAGCAGCACAGCAACGTCGTCTTCTACGCGGGCCCCAAGGGGATACTCGGCATGGGCACCCGCTGGGGCTCCTGGCAGTTGGCGGAGGACCTCAAGCCGAAGGAGTCGGGCGGCGAGATCCACCCGTTCCGCAGCTGGGACGTCGTCAAGGCGGTCCACGACAAGCTGCGCATGCTGGAGCGCACCCCGCTGCACACCGGCGGCTTCCCGGCGCCCGCGATACGGCACTGGATCGTCGCGCCGATAGGCGAGGGCGCGGGGGAGGTCGCCCGGCCCGGCGGCACGATCGTCGACGGCTATTCCGTACGGGACTTCGAGGTCCAGCGGATCTGCAACGAGCAGCAGTTCGGCGCGGGCAACCGGCACTATCTGGGCGTGCAGTTCACGCTCTGGGACGGCCAGCTGGTCATCACCATGATGATCTCGGTGACCGTGCTGCACGAGACGCTGCGCATCGAGGTCACGGGGCACGCGCTGGGCCCGGTGCACCCGATGTTCACCAGCAAGCCCGGCCGCCAGACCAAGACGGTGAGCGGCATGAAGTTCTGGGAGACCAAGGAGAAGCCGCTGCCGCTGGTGCCCTCCCGCGAGGTGGTGCGGCTGGCCGCCCGTGCGCCGTTCACCTGGTACCCGCCGCTGCTCGACTACCTCGGTGGCAAGCTGAAGCTCCCCGAGCCCTTCGGGCTGCGGCACGTGTGGGCGGACAAGATGTGGCGGCATCGCTTCATGGCCGACGACGTGCTGCGCGCGGCGCCGCCCGTGCTGCGGGTGGTGCACCAGGCCGCTCTGCGGGTGCTGGAGGAGAACAACGTGGACACGACCAACTTCGCCGGCCGGTCGCTGGCCCTCAGCGGGATGGTGCAGAGCGCGGAGCCGCGGCGGGCGGACATGTACGACGCCTGACGGCGCCCGAAGGGGGCGCGCGCGGGCCGGGGTTCGACCCCTTTCAGACCGTCACGCCCCCGAGCGCCGCGGGCGTCGCCGGGCGGGAGCTGCCGTCGTACGCCGCCCAGGCCGCGGCCAGCCGCTCGACCGCCTCGGTGAGCACGTCGTGCGGGGAGCAGAAGTGCAGCCGCAGGTACGGGCCGCTGCCCCCGGCGGCGTCCACGCAGGCGCCGGGCAGGACGGCGACCCCGTGCCGGAGCGCGACCTGCGCGAAGGACACCCCGTCCCCGTACGGCAGCCGCAGCCACACCGTCTGCCCGCCGGGCACCGGCGGGCAGCTCCAGGAGGGCAGCAGCCGGGCCAGCTCGGCGCGCAGGTGGTCGTGGGCGCGGCGCAGTTCGGTGCGGCGCCGGGCGAGCAGCGGTTCGTACGCGGCCAGCAGCGAGACGGCGACGAGTTGGGCCGGCACGTCGGTGCCGAGGTCGTGGACGGCCTTCAGCCGGGCGAGCCGGGTGACGGTGAGCACCTGGGGGTTGACCACCTGGACGTCGTCATAGAC
>NZ_JACBXC010000337.1 GCF_013870535.1 Streptomyces phytophilus
GAGCACGGTGCGCACCTCGGGCGTCAGGTGCGGCGAGACCTTCGCGAACTGCTCGTCCGTGAGCTGGTCCAGCTCGATGCCCTCGGCCTCGCAGACCTTGACGCACTCCCCCGCGCTCTCGTGCGCGACGCGGAACGGCACGCCCTGCTTGACCAGCCACTCGGCGATGTCGGTGGCCAGCGAGAAGCCGGCCGGGGCCAGCTCCTCCAGCCGCTCCCGGTTGACGGTGAGCGTGGCCAGCATGCCGGTGAAGGCGGGCAGCAGGACTTCGAGGGTGTCGGTCGAGTCGAAGACCGGCTCCTTGTCCTCCTGCAGATCGCGGTTGTACGCGAGCGGGAGGGCCTTGAGCGTCGCCATCAGCCCGGTGAGGTTGCCGATCAGCCGGCCGGACTTGCCGCGCGCCAGCTCGGCGATGTCCGGGTTCTTCTTCTGCGGCATGATCGAGCTGCCGGTGGAGAAGGAGTCGTGCAGGGTGACGAAGGAGAACTCCTTCGTGGCCCAGAGGATGACCTCCTCCGCGATGCGGGAGACGTCGATGCCGATCATCGCGGTGACGAACGCGAACTCCGCGGCGAAGTCCCGCGCCGCCGTCCCGTCGATGGAGTTGCCCGACGAGCCGCGCTCGAAGCCAAGCTCCGCGGCGACGGCCTCGGGGTCCAGGCCCAGCGAGGAGCCGGCCAGCGCGCCGGACCCGTACGGCGAGACGGCCGTGCGCTCGTCCCACTGCCGCAGCCGCTCGGCGTCCCGGGAGAGCGCCTGGGCGTGCGCGAGCACGTGGTGGGCGAAGAGGACGGGCTGCGCGTGCTGGAGGTGCGTACGGCCCGGCATGGCGACGTCCGGGTGCGCCTCGGCGAGGCCGACGAGGGCCTGCTGCAGCTCGGCGAGGAGGCCGCCGAGGGTGCGGGCGTGGTCGCGCAGGTACATCCGGAAGAGGGTGGCGACCTGGTCGTTGCGGGACCGGCCGGCGCGCAGCTTGCCGCCCAGCTCCGGGCCGAGCCGCTCCAGCAGGCCGCGTTCGAGCGCGGTGTGCACGTCCTCGTCGGCGACGGTGGCGGTGAACGCGCCGGTCCGGACGTCCGCCTCCAGCTGGTCGAGCCCGGCGAGCATCCGCGTCAGCTCGTCCGGCGTCAGCAGGCCGGCCCGGGTCAGCACCCGCGCGTGCGCGCGGGAGCCGGCGATGTCGTACGGGGCGAGCCGCATGTCGAAGTGGACGGACGCGGAGAGCCGCTCCAGCGCCGCGGCGGGGCCGTCGGCGAACCGGCCGCCCCACAGCTTCACGTCCTGCGGCGGGGCGCCCTGGGTGTCGTCGCTCACCGGGCCAGGTCCCGGCCGGCCGCGATCTTCGAGGAGAGGCCGAAGATCTCGATGAAGCCCTTGGACATCGACTGGTCGAAGGTGTCGCCCGTGTCGTACGTCGCGAGGTTGAAGTCGTACAGCGAGGCGGCCGAGCGCCGGCCGGTGACGACGGCCCTGCCGCCGTGCAGCGTCATCCGGATGTCGCCGGTGACGTGCTCGTTCGCCTCCTGGACGAAGCCGTCCAGGGCCCGCTTGAGCGGGGAGAACCACAGGCCGTCGTAGACCAGCTCGCCCCACCGCTGCTCGACCTGCCGCTTGTAGCGCGCCAGCTCCCGCTCGACGGTGACGTTCTCCAGCTCCTGGTGGGCGGTGATCAGCGCGATGGCGCCGGGCGCCTCGTAGACCTCCCGGGACTTGATGCCCACGAGCCGGTCCTCGACCATGTCGATCCGGCCCACGCCCTGGGCGCCGGCCCGCTCGTTGAGCTGCTGGATCGCCTGGAGCACGGTCACGGGGCGGCCGTCGAGGGCCACGGGCACGCCGCGCTCGAAGGTGACGACGACCTCGTCGGCCTCGCGGGCCGCGGCGGGGTTCTGGGTGTACTCGTAGACGTCCTCGATCGGGGCGTTCCAGATGTCCTCCAGGAAGCCGGTCTCGACGGCCCGGCCGAAGACGTTCTGGTCGATCGAGTACGGCGACTTCTTGGTGGTGGCGATGGGCAGGCCCTTCTCCTCGCAGAAGGCGATGGCCTTGTCCCGGGTCATGGCGTAGTCCCGGACGGGGGCGATGCACTTCAGGCCCGGGGCCAGGGAGGAGATGCCGGCCTCGAACCGCACCTGGTCGTTGCCCTTGCCGGTGCAGCCGTGGGCGACGGTGCCGGCGCCGTGCTTCTCGGCGGCGGCGACGAGGTGCTTGACGATGGTGGGCCGGGAGAGCGCGGAGACCAGCGGGTAGCGGTCCATGTACAGGGCGTTGGCCTTGATCGCCGGGAGGCAGTACTCGTCGGCGAACTCGTCCCTGGCGTCGGCGACCTCGGCCTCCACGGCACCGCAGGCAAGCGCGCGCTTGCGGATCACGTCGAGGTCCTCGCCGCCCTGGCCGACGTCCACGGCGACGGCGACGACCTCGGCACCCGTCTCCTCGGCGATCCAGCCGATGGCGACGGAGGTGTCCAGGCCGCCCGAGTAGGCGAGTACGACGCGCTCGGTCACGGGAGTCTCCTTAGGATGCATACGCTGACCGGAATAAGTATGCAGCACTCCGTATGGCTCGTCAAAACGCCGCGCCCGCGGCGGGCCGCCCGGCCGGAGGAGCCCACCTCCGGCCGGGCGGTACGGGCTCCCGGGGAGCCCCGCTAGCCGATTCCGGTGACCTCCACCATCAGCGGCAGCCCCAGGATGATCAGGATGATGCCGAGGACGTCGAATCCCGCCCCGGAGCGGATCATCGTGGTGATCGGCACGACGCCGGAGCCGTACGCGATGGCGTTCTGCGGCGTCGAGACCGGCAGCATGAAGCCGAAGGAGGCGGCGAAGGTCGCGGCCAGCGCCGGCACGAACGGATCGACCTCGGCGGCCATGGCGATCGGGATGATGATGGGCACCACCACCGCCGCCGAGGCCGTGTTGCTCGTGGTCTCCGAGACGATCACCGCCAGCACCGCCGCGAAGATCGTGATGGTGAAGACGCTGGAGAAGCCGAGCAGGTCGTTGGACTCCTTGCCGATGGTCTCGGCCAGGCCGGTGTCCGCGAGCAGCGAGCCGAAGATGATGCCGGTGCCGAAGAGCAGGATCGTGCCCCAGTCGATGCGGGCCGCGTCGCTCCAGTTGAGGGTGGCCTCGCGGCGCGCCCAGTTCGTCGGCAGGATGAACAGCAGCGCGGCGCCGAGCACGGCGACGATGCCCTCGTCGAGCCGGTCGCTGACGGTGGTGTACGCGGACGCCTCGGTGCCCACGGCGAGCGCCACGATGCCCGGGGTGATCCACAGTGCCACGGTGATGCCGAAGGCGATCAGCGTGTTCCACTCCGCGCGCGAGAACTTGCCGAGCGCGGCGCGCTGCTCGCGCACGTACTCCTCGACGCCCTCGATCCGCCGGATCTCCGGCTTGTTGAGCAGCAGCAGGACGATGACCAGGACGACGAACATGCAGGCGCACAGCGGCAGCGCGGTGGCCGTCCACTCGGCGAAGGAGATCTTCTCGCCGGTCGCCTCCTCGATCAGGCCGCGGCCGATGAGGTTGGGCGGGCTGCCCACCGGGGTGAGCAGGCCGCCGACGCTGGCGCCGTACGCGAGCATGAGCACCAGCGCGGCGCCGATGCGCAGCCGCGTGGGGTCGAAGTCCTGCTCCACCAGGCCGCGGTCCTGGAGCATCTTGGCGATGACCGTGAGGATGCCCAGCGCCGTGGGCAGCAGCATCGCCACCGTCGCGGTGTTGGAGACGAACGCCGACAGCAGGCAGGTGATCACGCCGAAGGCGGCGATCAGCCGGAACGTCGAGCGGCCCACCCCCGGCAGGCCCAGGATCCAGAACGCGAACCGGCGGGCCACGCCGTGCTTGAGCATCGCCTGGGCGAGGATGAACGCGCCGATGAAGGTGAAGATGGTGGACGAGCCGAAGGGGGCCAGCGCGTCGTCCGGCGGCACCACGCCGAGGACGACGATCGCGCCGACGCCGATGAGCCCGCCCACCGGGATCGGCACGGGCTCGGTGACCCACAGCACGATGACGCCGAGCAGGATGCCGGCCAGCGTCTGCTGGCTCGCCGCCATGTCCAGCGGGAGCGCGAGAAATATGACGGAGACCAGCGGGGCGAGCCAGAACCCGGTGGTCCGCCGCCCCCGCTCGAACTTCTCCTCCTGCGGCGAGAGTTTCTGCTCGCCGAGACTGCGGTACGTCGCATGGCCGAGCAGTGCCTGCTCGACGTCGGTCTTGGTACGTGGCGCCGTTTCGTCGGACTTCATCGTCCCCTCCGGATAACCGTGCGGCCTGGCTTACATTCAGGGCTGCTCCGTAAGGTGGGGCACAACTCGGCTGAGGGGAAGGGGTCATGACAACACATCGGATCGCGGTCATCCCCGGGGACGGCATCGGGCAGGAAGTCACGCCCGCCGCACTGGAGGTGCTGGACGCCGTCGGACGGCGGCACGGCGTGGAGTTCGCGTACACCGGCCTCGACTGGTCCTGCGAGCGCTACCGGCGCGAGGGCGCCATGATGCCGGAGGACGGCATCGAGCGGCTGCGCGGGTACGACGCGGTGTTCCTCGGCGCCGTCGGGGCGCCCGGGGTGCCGGACCACGTCTCGCTGTGGGGCCTGCTCATCCCCGTCCGCCGGGCCTTCCGGCAGTACGTGAACCTCCGGCCCGTCAAGGTCTTCGAGGGCGTCGAGAGCCCGCTGCGCGGCGCAGGCCCCGGAGACGTGGACCTGGTCGTGGTGCGCGAGAACACCGAGGGCGAGTACAGCGAGATCGGCGGCCGGCTGCACCGCGGCTTCCCCGAGGAGATGGCCGTACAGGAGGCCGTCTTCACCCGGGGCGGCGTCACCCGCGTCCTCGACCACGCCTTCGGCCTCGCCGCCCGCCGCACCGGCCGGCTCACCTCGGCGACGAAGTCCAACGGCATCGTGCACACCATGCCGTTCTGGGACGAGCTGGTACGCGAACGGGCCGCGGAGCACCCGGAGGTGACGTGGGACCAGGAGCACATCGACGCGCTGTGCGCCAAGGTCGTCCTCGACCCCGGGCGCTTCGACGTGATCGTCGCCTCCAACCTCTTCGGCGACATCCTCAGCGACCTCACCGCCGCCGTCGCCGGCTCCATCGGGATCGCCCCGTCGGCGAACCTCAATCCCGAGGGCACGTACCCCTCGATGTTCGAGCCGGTGCACGGCTCCGCGCCGGACATCGCGGGCCGCGGCATCGCCGACCCGATCGGCGCCATCTGGTCGGCGGCGCTGATGCTCGACCACCTCGGCCACGAGCGGGCCGGCGCGGAGGTCGTCGACGCCATCGCCGCGACGCTCGCGGGCACCGACGTCCGCACCCCGG
>NZ_JACBXC010000338.1 GCF_013870535.1 Streptomyces phytophilus
GGGCGGGCGCTCGACGGTCGGCGACCGGGAGGTGCTGGACCTGGCGGCGGCGGTGGCGTGGGCCCGGTCGCTGGGACACCGGCGGGTGGCGACGGTGGGGTTCTCGATGGGCGGCTCAGTGGTGCTGCGCCACGGCGCGCTGTACCGCGCGGAGGCGCGGGGGGACGAACAGGAGCGCGGGGGGCGCGAGGGGCGCACGGGGGCGTACGGGCGCGCTGCCGCGGGGGGCGGTGGGGACGGCCCGGTGGCTCTCGGCTCGGGCACGGACGGCTCCGTGGCACTCGGCGCCGATGCGCTCGGCGCCGGCGCGGTCCGTACGGGCACGGTCCCGTACGCGGACGCCGTGGTGTCCGTCAGCTCCCCGGCCCGCTGGTACTACCGCGGCACGGCGCCGATGCGGCGGCTGCACTGGATAGTGGAACGCCGTACGGGCCGGGCGGTCTCCCGCCTCGCCCTGAAGACCCGCATCCACCACCGCCGCTGGAACCCCGAACCCCTCTCCCCCACGGCGGCGGTCCCCCTGATCGCCCCGGCCCCGCTGCTGATCGTCCACGGCACCCGGGACACGTACTTCCCCCTGGACCACCCCGAGTCCCTGGCCGCAGCCGCGGCCCCCGGCGCGGCAGAACTGTGGCTGGAGGAGGACTTCGCCCACGCGGAGAACGCGGCGAGCGATGATCTGCTGAAGCGGATCGCGGTGTGGGCCGCGGAGGCGGTCAGCGGACGTAGTCCTTGAGTTCCTCGGTGTCGAGTGCGATGTCCATCGGCTTCGGGAGCGTGACCTTGGCGCCGAACTCGACGGAATGGATGTCGCGGTAGCCCCGGGGCGAGGGGTCGCTGTGCACGGTGAGTGTGCAGGCGTCGCGGTCGATGAGCAGGTAGACCGGAATCCCGGCGGCCGCGTACGCGACAGGCTTATCGTGACGGTCCCGCCTGTTGGTGTCCGAGTCGTACGAGGTCACCTCGACGACCATGGCGAGGGGGGCGGGATCGGCCCAGTCGCCCTGCCCGGCGAAGCTGCGTCTCGGGGCGAAGGCGAGGTCCGGCTTTGCCCGGCCGCCGCGGTACTCCTCCACTTCGAGACCGAGGTCGCTCGTGTACGGCCGCAGGCCGTTCCCACTCCGAACGCACGCTTCCAGCAGCCACCCGACGATCTCGTTGTGATCTCCGTCCGGCACGCCCTTGACCCCGATCCGTCCGTCGATGAACTCGAACCTGACGGCGTCGTTCAGCTTCTCGGCAGCCTTGGCGATCTCCTCGAATTCCTCGACCGTCATCTGCGAGGTGCGTGCCGTGCGCTCTGCCATAACCGTCATGGTGCACCCCCTTCCGGGCCGTTGCCAGTCTCCCTCGCCCGCCCCGGGCCGATCATCGGTCCGGGGTGGAGATCACACGCGTGGGTGACCTAGATCGTTTCTGCTGCCGGCTCCGCGAACTGCGCCTGGTACAGGCGGGCGTACGCGCCCTCCGCCGCCAGCAGTTCCTCGTGCGTGCCCTGTTCCACGATCGCCCCCGCCTCCATCACCAGGATCACGTCCGCGTCGCGGATCGTGGAGAGGCGGTGGGCGATCACGAAGCTCGTGCGGCCCGTGCGGAGTTCCGCCATCGCGTGCTGGATCAGGACCTCGGTGCGGGTGTCCACCGAGCTGGTCGCCTCGTCCAGGACCAGGATCGCCGGTTCCGCGAGGAACGCGCGGGCGATGGTGACGAGCTGCTTCTCGCCCGCCGAGACGCCCGCGCCCTCCTCGTCGATCACCGTGTCGTAGCCGTCCGGGAGGGTCCGTACGAAGCGGTCGACGTGGGTGGCCCTCGCGGCGGCCACGATCTTGTCGTGCGGGGTGCCCGCCGGGGCGCCGTACGCGATGTTCTCCGCGATCGTGCCGCCGAACAGCCACGTGTCCTGGAGCACCATCCCGATCTGCCCCCGCAGCTCCTCGCGGCTCATCTCCGCCACGTCCACGCCGTCGAGCAGGATCCGGCCGCCCGCCACCTCGTAGAACCGCATCAGCAGGTTCACCAGCGTCGTCTTCCCCGCCCCCGTCGGGCCGACGATCGCCACCGTCTGGCCCGGCCGGACCGTCAGCGACAGGTCCTCGATCAGCGGCTTCTCCGGGTCGTACGCGAACGAGACGCCCTCGAACGCCACCTCGCCCCGCACCGGCTCCGCCGGCTTGGCCGGGGTGGCGGCGTCCGGCTCCTGCTCGTCCGCGTCGAGCAGTTCGAAGACCCGCTCCGCGGAGGCGACGCCGGACTGCACCAGGTTGGCCATCGACGCGATCTGCCCCAGCGGCTGGCTGAACTGCCGCGAGTACTGCACGAACGCCTGCACGTCGCCGATCGACAGCGCGCCGGAGGAGACCCGCAGGCCGCCGACGACGGCGACCAGCACGTAGTTGAGGTTCCCTATGCACATCATCGCCGGCTGGATCAGCCCGGAGATGAACTGCGCGCGGTAGCCGGCGCGGAACAGCTCGTCGTTCTCCTCGCGGAAGGTCTCCGCCGCCTCGTCGCGGCGGCCGAAGACCTGGACCAGCGAGTGCCCGGTGTACATCTCCTCGATGTGCGCGTTCAGCTTGCCGGTGGACGCCCACTGCGCCACGAACTGCGGCTGCGCCCGCTTGCCGACCCGCGTCGCCACCGTGATCGACAGGGGTACGGTCACCAGCGCGACCAGCGCCAGCAGCGGCGAGATCCAGAACATCATCGCCAGCACCCCGACGATCGTCAGCAGCGACGTCACGATCTGGCTCATGGTCTGCTGGAGCGACTGCCCGACGTTGTCGATGTCGTTGGTCGTACGGGAGAGGATCTCGCCGCGCTGGTTGCGGTCGAAGTACGACAGCGGCAGCCGCGACAGCTTCGCCTCCACCTCCTCGCGCAGCCGGAAGACCGCCCGCTGCACCACCACGGCCGTCAGCCGCGCCTGCGCGAGCCCGAGGCCCCACGCGGCGGCGTAGGCGAGGGCCGCCCACAGCAGGGTGCGGCCGACGGCGTCGAAGTCGATGCCGTCGGTGGCGCGGGCGGAGCCGGTGTCGACCCGCCCGCCGTAGACGCCGGCGACGACGAGGTCGGTGGCGTGGCCCAGGAGCTTCGGGCCGGCGACGGTGAGCGCGATGCTGGCGGCGCCGAGGGCGAGGATGGCGCGGATCAGGGTGCGGTCGGGGCGCAGGGTGCGCAGGAGGCGGACGGCGGAGCCGCGGAAGTCGAGGGAGCGCTCGACGGGCGGGCCGTTGAACATGCGCATGGGCCCGCCGCCGGCGGGGCGCGGGCCGGGCGGCTGGTTCCCCGGTTTCCCCGGACCTCCCGGAGCCCCGGGACCGCCCTGGTTTCCCCGGCTTTCCCGGCTTTCCCCGCTTTCCTGGTCTCCCGGTTTCGGCGGCTCCTTCGCCGGCGCGCTCATGCCGCCGCCTCCTTCTCGGTGAGCTGCGAGAGCACGATCTCCCGGTACGTCTCGTTCGCCGCCATCAGCTCCGCGTGCGTACCCGCGCCCGCCACCCGGCCCTCGTCCAGGACCACGATCCGGTCCGCGTCGCGGATCGTGGCGACCCGCTGCGCGACGATCACGACCGTCGCGTCCCCGAGCCGGCTCGCGAGGGCCGCGCGCAGGGCGGCGTCGGTGGCGTAGTCGAGGGCGGAGAAGGAGTCGTCGAAGAGGTAGATGTCGGGGCGGTGCACCAGCGCGCGGGCGATCGCGAGGCGCTGCCGCTGGCCGCCGGAGACGTTGGCGCCGCCCTGGGCGACGGCCGCGTCGAGGCCGCCGTCCATGTCCCGTACGAAGTCCGCCGCCTGCGCGGTGCGCAGCGCGTCCCACAGTTCGTCCTCGGTGGCGTCGGGCTTTCCGTATCGGAGGTTCGAGGCGACGGTGCCGCTGAAGAGGTACGGCTTCTGCGGCACGTACCCGATGGCCAGCGCCAGCGCCGCCGGGTCCAGGTCCCGTACGTCCACGCCGCCCACCTCGACGCTGCCCGCGGTGGCGTCGAACAGCCGCGGCACCAGGGCCAGCAGCGTCGACTTGCCGCTGCCCGTGCTGCCGATGACCGCCGTCGTCCGCCCCGGGCGCGCCACCAGGTCGACGTCCGTCAGCACCGGCTCCTCGGCGCCCGGGTAGCGGAACTCGACGCCGCGGACGTCGAGCCGGCCGCGCTCGCGCGGCTCGGCCGCCGCGGGCACCGGGGCCGCGGGCGGGACGACGGACGACTCGGTGTCCAGCACCTCCTGGATCCGCTCGGCGCAGACCTCCGCGCGCGGGATCATCATGAACATGAAGGTGGCCATCATCACGCTCATGAGGATGTACATCAGGTAGGACAGGAACGCCGTCAGCGCACCGACGTCCATGGCGCCGCTGTCGATGCGCCCGGCCGCGAACCAGACGACGGCGACGCTGGAGAGGTTCACCGCGAGCATCGGGGTGGGGAACAGCAGCGCCAGCAGCCGCCCGGCCCGTACCCCCACGTCCATCAGGTCGGCGTTCGCCCTGCCGAAGCGGCGCTGCTCGTGCCCGTCGCGGACGAAGGCGCGGATGACGCGGATGCCGGTGATCTGCTCGCGCATGATGCGGTTCACCTCGTCGATGCGCTTCTGCATGACGCGGAACAGCGGGCGCATCCGGCGCACGATCAGGGTCACGAGGATGCCCACCGCCGGCACGACGACCAGCAGGAGGGACGTCAGCGGGACGTCCTGGTTGAGCGCCATGACGACGCCGCCGGCGCACATGATCGGCGCCGCGACCATCATCGTGAACGTCATCAGGGCCAGCATCTGGATCTGCTGCACGTCGTTGGTGGTGCGGGTGATCAGGGACGGGGCGCCGAAGCGGGCCATCTCGCGGGCGGAGAAGGACTGCACGCGGTCGAAGACGGAGGCGCGCAGGTCGCGGCCGAGGGCCGTGGCCGTACGGGCGCCGAGGAACACCGCGCCGGCGGCCGCGCAGAGCTGCACCACGCTGAAGGCGATCATCCAGCCGCCGGTGCGCACGATGTAGCCGTTGTCGCCGGGGATGACGCCGTGGTCGATGATGTCGGCGTTGAGCGTGGGGAGGTAGAGCGTCGTCAGGGTCGCGATGAGCTGCAGCGCCACGATCCAGCCGATGTCCCGGCGGAAGGGGCGCAGATGAGCGCGGAGGATTCGGACGAGCACGTCCGCAGCGTACGTCGAAGGTTGCCCGGGGCGACGAGAATTTCGCCAGGGGCATGATGGGGGGCGGACCCACCGCGGGCAGGAGTCGAGGAGAGAAGGGGCGGCACGCCATGACGGCCAACGGCACCATCCGGTACTGGGCGGCGGCCAAGGCCGCGGCGGGCACCGCGGAGGAGCCCTACGCGGCGGAC
>NZ_JACBXC010000339.1 GCF_013870535.1 Streptomyces phytophilus
CCTGTACGCCGCGCTGTTCGTCCGCCCGGTACGGGCCGCGGCCCGCCTGGTCCGCTTCCTGGACCGGGAGGTCGTCGACACGTACGTACGCGGCGCGGGCACCGCGCCCCGGCTGCTCGGCGCCGCCGTCCGCCGCGCGCAGACAGGCAACGTGCAGAGCTACCTCAGCGCGCTGCTCGGCGGCGCGCTCGTGCTCGCCGTCGCCGTCGTCGTCGCCACCACGTCGGTCACGGGAGGCTGACGCCGCATATGGACCCCACCGCGATGCAGCTCGTCCTCGCCGCCATCGTCGTACTCCCCCTTCTCGGCGCCCTGGCCGCCCTGTTCCCCGCGCCGCCCGGCCTGAAGGGCAAGAACCCCGACCAGGCCGTGCTGCGCCACGGCGTCACCGTCACCGGCGCCGTGTTCGCCCTGTCCGTCGTCCTGGCCGCCGGCTTCGACTACGGTGCCGACGGTCCGGCCACCATGCAGGCCGAGTCCGACGTCAGCTGGATCCCCGCCCTCGGGATCCGGATCCACCTCGGCGTCGACGGCGTATCGCTCCCCCTGCTCGTCCTCACCGCGCTGCTGACCTTCCTCTGCGCGGTCTACGGCTACTTCGTCATGCCCGCCGGGCCGTCACCCCGGGCGTTCGTTGCGCTGCTGCTCGTCCTCGAAGGCGGCATGCTCGCCACCTTCGCCGTCCTCAACCTGCTGCTGTTCTTCCTGGCGTTCGAGATGGTGCTCATCCCGATGTACTTCCTCATCGCCCGCTGGGGCGGTGCCGGACGCGGCGCCGCCGCCTGGAAGTTCATCCTCTACACGCTGCTCGGCTCGGTCGTGATGCTCCTCGGCCTCCTCCTCGTCGGGTTCCAAGGCGGCACGTTCGACATGGTGGCACTCGCCACTGACAATGGCGCCGGCCTCACCCACACCACGCAGCTCGTCGCGGTCCTCGCCATCGGCATCGGCCTCGCCGTCAAGACCCCGATGTGGCCGCTGCACAGCTGGCTCCCCGACGCCCACACCTCGGCCCCCACCGTCGGCTCGGTCCTCCTGGCCGGCGTGCTGCTGAAGATGGGCACGTACGGGTTCGTGCGCGTCCTGCTGCCCATCGCCCCCGACGGCATGGAGACGTACGCGCCCTACCTCGCCGCCTTCGGCGTCACCGGCATCCTCTACGGCTCCCTCGCCTGCCTCGCGCTGGCCAGAACCGGGGCCCGGGGCGACCTCAAGCGGCTCATCGCGTACTCCTCCGTGGGCCACATGGGCTTCGTGCTCCTCGGCATCTCCACCCTCACCCCCACCGGCGTCAACGGCGCGCTCTTCGCCAACATCGCCCACGGCCTCATCACCGGCCTGCTCTTCTTCCTCGTCGGCGCCCTGAAGGAACGCACCGGCACCACCGACCTCGACGCCCTCGCCGGCCGCACCGGCGCCGCCCTCTACGGCAGCGCCCCGCGCCTGGGCGCGCTCGTCGCCTTCGGCGCCGTCGCGTCGCTGGGCCTGCCGGGGCTCGCCGGGTTCTGGGGCGAGATGCTGGCGATGTTCGCCGCGTACGACCCGGCCGCCGGGCTCCCGCGGCCGGCGTACCTGGTGTTCATGGCCGTCGCCGGCTTCGGCACCCTGCTCACCGCCGCATACCTCCTCGTCGTCGTGCGCCGCGTCTGCATGGGCGACAGGACGGACGACCGGCCCGCCCTCGGGGACGTACGCCGCTACGAGATCGCCGCCTGGAGCCCGCTCGTCACCCTCACCGTCCTCGCCGGCCTCTGGCCCGCCGCACTCCTCGGCCTGACCGACCCGGCCGTGCAGAAGCTCCTCGCGGGAGGAAGCTGAGATGACGTACGCACACGCCGCCGCAGCACCGGCGGGCGGGACCGCGGACACGGTCCTCGCGGAGTCCGTCGTCCAGTCCGTCGACTGGCTCGCCGTCGCGCCGCCCACGATCGTCGCCGTGGCCGCCGTCGCGCTGCTCGTCGCCGACCTCTTCGTACCCGAGCGCGCCAAGCACCTCCTCGGCTGGAGCGCGGTCGCCGCGCTCGCCCTGTCCCTGCTCGCGCTGCTGCCGCTGCTCGACGGCGACCGCGGCACCTTCTGCCTCACCGACGACCCGAACGTCTGCAGCTACACCGCCGACCGCTTCGCGCTCGTCGTGCAACTCCTGGTGCTCGCGGGCGCGCTGCTCGCCGCGTTGCTGTCCGTGCACGACGTGCGCGCGACGAAGCTGCCCGCGGGGGAGTTCTGGTTCCTGCTGCTGGCCTCGGCCGCCGGCGCGGCGCTGCTGCCCGCGGCCCGCGACCTGGCGACGCTCGTGATCGCCCTGGAGGTCGCCTCGCTGCCGGCGTTCGCGCTGGTCGGCCTGCGCCGCGGGGACCGGCTGTCGTCCGAGGCGGCACTGAAGTTCTTCCTCTCCTCCGTCACCGCGACCGCCGTCATGCTCCTGGGCATCAGCTTCGTCTACGCCGCCGGGGGCAGCCTGCACCTGGCGCGGCTGGCCGACGGCCTCGCGACGGCGCCCGAGCAGTTGGAGACGCTGGCGGCGGCGGGCGTGGTGCTGACGCTGGTCGGGTTCGCGTTCAAGACGGCGGCGGTGCCGTTCCACTTCTGGGTGCCGGACACGTACGTCGGCGCGCCGATCCCGGTCGCCGCCTACCTGTCGGTCGTCGGCAAGGCGGTGGGCTTCAGCGGCCTGATCCTCGTCACCGTCCTCGCCTTCCCGGCGTACGACCACGTGTGGGGCCCCGCGATCGCGGTCCTGGCCGCGCTGACCATGACCGCGGGCAACGTCGCCGCCCTGCGCCAGCGCGCCGACGCCCCGCACAGCGCGGTCCGGCTGCTGGCCTGGTCCTCGGTGGCGCAGGCCGGCTACCTGCTGGTTCCGATCGCCGCCGCGGCCTACGCCGACGAGCCCGAGCGCGCGGTGGGCGCCACGCTGGCGTACGCGCTGATGTACGGGGTGGTGAACCTCGGCGCCTTCGCGGTGGTCGCCGCGGTGGGGGCGAAGGGCGGCCGCGGCGGCCGGGTCACCGACTACCGGGGCCTGGCGTCGACGCGGCTGCCGGTCGCCCTGGCGCTGGCGTTCTTCCTGATCAACCTCGCGGGGCTGCCGCCGGGGATCATCGGCCTGTTCGCGAAGGTGACGGTCCTGGGCGCCGCGGTGGACGCGGGGCTGGGGTGGCTGGCGGTGGTCATGGCGGCGAACGTGGTCGTGGGCTTGTACTACTACCTGCGGTGGACGGCGCTGCTGTTCCGCCCGGCGGCACCTGCGGCGGAGCCCCCCGCGGTACGTACCGCCCTGGCCGCCCCGCTGCGCGGCGCCATCGGCCTGACGGCGGCGCTCGGCATCGCGCTCTCGGGCGCCCCGCAGCTCGTACTCCGCTTCGCGGGCGAAGCCCTGCTCTAACGCCGCCTCACCCGCCCGGCGCACTTGGGAATCTGCGCTGACCAGGGAACTTACCCGGCAGGTCGGGCGTTCTGTGCGTGGGAGGGGTCCACTGGAGGGAGACGGCCGACACTGGCGGCGGCAGGCTTTGGAGGGCACACCGTGCACCGGTCGAACAACGGGCTGAAGACAGCCGCGCTCCTCGGCGGCATGTCTGCGCTGATCTTGCTCATCGGCAGCATTTTCGGCCGTACGGGCTTGGTGATCGCGCTCGTCGTGGCCATCGGCACCAACGCGTACGCGTACTGGAACAGCGACAAGCTCGCGCTGCGCGCGATGCGCGCCCGTCCGGTCAGCGAGATCGAGGCGCCGAACCTATACCGGATCGTGCGCGAGCTGTCCAACGAGGCCCGCCAGCCGATGCCCCGCCTCTACATCTCGCCCACCCAGGCCCCGAACGCCTTCGCCACCGGCCGCGACCCGCGCAACGCGGCGGTCTGCGTCACCGAGGGCATCCTGCAGATCCTCGACGAGCGCGAGCTGCGCGGCGTCCTGGGCCACGAGCTGATGCACGTCTACAACCGCGACATCCTCATCTCGTCGATCGCGGGCGCGCTCGCGTCGGTCGTGATGTTCCTGGTGAACTTCGCCTGGCTGATCCCGAGCGGCGACCGCAACGGCAACGGCCCCGGCCCGTTCGGCATGCTCCTGGTCCTCTTCCTGGGCCCGGTGGCGGCGAGCATCATCAGGCTCGCCGTCAGCCGCTCCCGGGAGTACGAGGCGGACCAGACCGGCTCGCAGCTCACCGGCGACCCGCTGGCCCTGGCGAGCGCCCTGCGCAAGCTCGAAGCCGGCACGAAGCAGCTCCCGCTGCCCCCGGAGCCCCGGATCGAGACGGCCAGCCACATGATGATCGCCAACCCGTTCCAGCGGGGCTCGGGCAACATGTCGCGGCTGTTCTCGACGCACCCGCCGATGGCGGAACGTATCGCCCGGCTGGAGCGCATGGCCGGCCGCGACCTGGGCCACTGACGGGGCCGGCGACCGCTGAGGTAGCGTACGCCGCATGTCAGGTGCTTCTGGAGCCGGCTGCGCCGGTGTGACGAGGACGTCCCGCTAGCGGCGGGGCGCAGGTCACCACTTCTCCCGTACGCCCGCACGTGATCCGCAGTCGATCCGTGCGCCCGCGTACGTGCTCGTGTGCATGCGCACGTTCCGTCGCTTCGCGATCCGGCCGGAGCGGCCTCTTGAGCTGCCCGGAACCCGTCTTCCGAGCAACGGAGCTTTCAGGTGCACCCGAACACTGTGACCCCGGCGCGCGCATGGCTGGTGCTGTGCTGCATGGCCATGCTGCAGTTCCTCATCGCGGTCGACGTGACCGTGGTCAACGTCGCGCTGCCGTCGATCGGCGCCGACTTCGCGGCCGACGACCGCCAACTGACCTGGGTGGTCGTCGGCTACACCATCACCGGCGGCGGGCTGCTGATGCTCGGCGGCCGCCTGGGCGACGTCCTGGGCCGGCGCCGCGTCCTGCTGTCCGGCACCGCGCTCTTCGGCCTCGCGTCGCTGCTGGCCGGGCTGGCGCCGTCGTTCGGCTTGCTCGTGGCGGCACGGCTCCTCCAGGGCGCCGGCGAGGCGGTCGCGCTGCCGGCGGCGATGGCGGTGGTCGTGCTGATGTTCCCGGAAGGGCCGCGCAGGTCGCGGGCGCTGAGCATCTGGGGGGTGGTGGCCAGCTGCGGCCTCGTCCTCGGCTTCGTGCTCTCCGGGGTGATCACGGAGCTGTTCGGCTGGCGGTGGATCTTCCTGGTGTCCGTCCCGTTCATCGTGGTGGTCCTCGCGGCGACGCTCCTCCTCGTACCGGCCGATCCGCCCGCGTGCCGCACCCCGGTCGACCTGCCCGGCTCGCTGCTGCTGACCGCGGCACCGCTGCTGTTCGC
>NZ_JACBXC010000034.1 GCF_013870535.1 Streptomyces phytophilus
CTCCCCGCCCTCGCCGCTGACCAGCGACTGGCGGCTGTCCCGCGAGGCGTTCCTGCTCGACGCCGGCCGCGCGCTCGCCGAGTCCCGCGGCACCGACCAGGTGCTGCGCGTCGCCGCGTCCCTGTCGATGCCCGGCTTCTCGCCCGACGGCATGGCCGTCTTCGGCGTCGAGGGCGACCACCTCACCGTCATCGGCCAGCACGGCTACCGCCCCGAGGACGAGGAGCCCTTCAACGACATCCCCCTCGAATCCGACTACCCCGGCTCCGTCGCCGTCCGCACCGGCCGCGCCATCTACATCGCGGGCCGCGAGGAGTACCGCCGCCGCTTCCCCGAGGCGTGGCGGCTCGCGGGCCGGCTGGGCCGGCGCTCATGGGCGTACGTGCCGCTGATCGTGGCCGGCCGGGTCATCGGCGTGTGGCTGGCGGCCTTCTCCCACCCCGCGCCCTTCACGCCCGACGAGCGCTCCGTGCTCACCACCGTGGCGCGCATGCTGGCGCAGGCGCTGTCCCGCGCGCACGTGCACGAGTCCGAGCGCGAGCTGTCCGCCGGGCTCCAGCGCAGCCTGATGCCGGAGGAGGTGCCGCCGACGCCGGGCATGACCGTCGCCGCCCGCTACGTGCCGACCGGCGGCGGGCTGGAGATCGGCGGCGACTGGTACGACGTCATCACGCTGCCGTCCGGCAAGACGGCGGTGGTCATCGGCGACGTCCAGGGCCACGACGTCCGCGCCGCCGGGCTGATGAGCCAGCTGCGGATCGCCATCCGCGCGTACGCCTCGGAAGGCCACCACCCCGACGCCGTACTCACCCGCGCCTCGCACTTCCTCACCCAGCTCAACCACCGCGAGGGCCTCGAAGGCGACTCCCCGCCCGAGGACGCCGACCCCCGCTTCGCCACCTGCCTCTACATCAAGGCCGACCCGGCAGCCGGCACCCTCTACATCGCCCGCGCCGGCCACCTCGACCCGGCGATGGGCATCGGCGACGGCACCCTCCTCGTCCGCCCCACCGAGGGCGGCCTGCCCCTCGGTGTCGTCGAGGACCCGGACTACCCCGTCACCCGACTGGTCCTGGAGCCGGGCGAGCTGATGCTGCTGTGCAGCGACGGGCTCATCGAGACCGGCGGACACGACCTGGAGACCGGCCGCGACCGGCTGCGCCGGGTCTTCGCCGGGCACGTCGGCGACGACCTGGAGACGCTGGCGGACGCGCTCATCGACGCCGTCAGCGGCCCCCACTCCCACGCCACCCCGGGCCCGCACGCGGAGCGCCGCGAGGACGACATCGCGCTCGTCCTCCTCCGCCGCGACCAGCCCCCGCGGGAGGGCGAGCCGGGCGCCGCCCCCGCCACGGGCCGCCACATGCACCTCACCGTCCCCCAGGCGGAGCAGCAGCGCACCGCGGACGCCCGCCACGAACTCCGCGCCATGCTCTTCGACTGGTCCACCCCCGCCCAGGTCGACTCCGCCGAGCTGGTCCTCTCCGAACTCGTCGCCAACGTCCTCCTGCACACCGACAGCGACGCCGACATCAGCGCCGACGTCACCGGCCCCCGCGGCAACCGCACCCTGCGCGTCAGCGTCGGCGACGCCGACACGGGCCTCCCCCACCTGCGCCACCCGGGCGAGCTGTCCTCCTCGGGCCGCGGGCTGTTCCTGCTCCAGGAGCTGTCGGGCGAGTGGGGTACGGAGCCGAAGGGCGACGGCAAGGAGATCTGGTGCGAGTTCCACGAGGAGGACTGGCCGGCCCCGTAGCGGTCAGCCGCCCGGGTTCGCCTGCGCCCGCCGTACGGGCAGCATCGTCTCGACCTCGTCGAGCGCGAGGTGCTCCAGGACGAGCCGGTTGACCAGCCCCGCCTGCTCCAGCGGCACCACGTGGGACGCCCCGGGCACGACCGCCAGCCGGCTGCGCGGGATGGCGCGGTAGAGCGCGGTGGTGTGCTCCAGCGTCATCAGGTCGTCGTCGCCGACCAGCACGAGCGTGGGGGCGGCGATCCGGCCCAGGTCGTCCTCGGTGAGCGTGGGCTCCGTACGCCACATCTCGATGACCTTGTCGACCACCGCGGGCCAGTGCTCCGGGCCGTCGGGGCTGACGGCCTCGTACAGCCCGCGGAAGAACGCGAGGTCGTCCCCGTCCGCCGTCATCGAGTCGAGCATGGCCGGCTCGGCGAAGCACTCGCCGGCGGGCCGGAAGCTGGCCCCCATCAGCACGGCCTTGCGCACGAGGTCGGGCCGCGCGATCGCGACGAGCATCGCGACGATGCCGCCGTCGCTCCACCCGACCAGGTGCGCGGGCCCGCCGACGACGGTCTCCAGGAAGGCGACGGTGTCGCCGGCCATGTCCGCGTACGTCAGCGGCCCCGCGACGTCGGGGGTGTGCCCGTGCGCGCGCCGCTCGGGCAGGAACACCCGGTACGCACCGGCCAGCTCCTTCCGCTGCGCGCCCCAGGTCTCGGCGGTGCAGAACCCGCCGTGCAGCAGCACGAGCGGCTCCCCTGCCCCCTCGGCCTCGTACCAGCTCCGCACCCCGCGCAGCTCCGCATACTCACCCACGGCACCCTCCACCCCCTCACCCTCCGCCACCCTCATCCCGTGCGCAACACACCCGCACCGCGGGGCGGCGTCGGTCGTGCGGCGGGGTCAGAGCGCGTCCGCGGGGATGGTGCCGAGGCGGCCGGACTTGAAGTCGTCGAATGCCTGGGCCAGTTCCACGTGGGTGTTCATCACGAACGGGCCGTACTGCATCATCGGCTCCCTGATCGGCAGGCCGCCCAGCAGGACGACCTCGAAGTTCGCGCTGCGCGAGTCCTGCGCGGCGTCCGCGCGGAGCGTCAGCGACTCGCCGTGGCCGAAGACCACCGCCTGGCCCGTGCCGAAGGGGCGGGCCTCGGCGCCTGCCGTGCCGCTGCCGGCGAGGGCGTAGGCGAGGGCGTTGAAGTCCGCGCGCCAGGGGAGTGTCACCTCGGCGCCGGGGGTGACGGAGGCGTGGATCATGGTGATGGGGGTGTGCGTCGCGCCGGGGCCCGCGTGGCCCTCCAGGTCGCCGGCGATCAGGCGGAGGAGGGCGCCGCCGTCGGGGGAGGTGAGGAGCTTCACGTTCCGGCCGCGGAGGTCCTGGTACTTCGGCGGGATCATCTTGCTCTCGCGCGGCAGGTTCACCCAGAGCTGCAGGCCGTGGAAGAGGCCGCCGCTGAGGACCAGCTCCTCCGGCGGGGTCTCGATGTGCAGGAGGCCGCTGCCGGCGGTCATCCACTGGGTGTCGCCGTTCGTGATGACCCCGCCGCCTCCGTGGGAGTCCCGGTGCACGAACGTGCCGTCGATGATGTACGTCACGGTCTCGAAGCCGCGGTGCGGGTGCCAGGCCGTTCCCTTCGGCTCCCCGGCCTCGTAGTCGACCTCCCCCATCTGGTCCATCATGATGAACGGGTCGAGGCGGGCGTAGTCGATGCCCGCGAACGCGCGGCGGACCGGGAAGCCCTCGCCCTCGTAGCCCTGCGGCGCGGTGCTGACGGTGTGCACCCGGCGGGCCTCGGCGGTGGGCGGGGGCGGGGAGACGCGGGGGAGGAGCAGCGGGTTGTCGGTGGTGACTGCAGGCATGGGGTCTCCTCGGTGGGTCCGCCCTCAGGTGGTTGAGGGCTAAACGACTTCCGGGCGCCGTCCCATTCCCGCGCTCAGCCGTACATCCGGCGCATCGCGAAGTCGACCATCTCCTCGACCGCCTTCGCGTCCACGACCATCCGGTGGTCGCCCTCGATGTCCAGCACGAAGCCGTACCCCGTGGGCAGCAGGTCGATGACCTCCGCGCCGGTGACCGTGAAGTACTTCGACTCCCGGCCCGCGTACCGGCGCAGCTCCTTCAGCGAGCTGAAGAGCGGGATCACCGGCTGCTGGGTGTTGTGCAGGGCGAGGAAGCCGGGGTTGTCGCCGCGGGGGCAGTAGATCTTGGAGGTGGCGAAGATCTGCTGGAAGTCCTCGGAGCCGATGGCACCGCCCGTGAACGCCTTGACCGCGTCCGCGAGGGACGGCGGGGCGGGCTGGGACGGCTCGGGGTAGAGGGGCTGCTCGGCGTAGCCGGGGGCGGGCTGGTCGTACGGCCCGGGGGGCGGCGCGGCGTACTGGTGCCCCTGGGGGTGCCCCGGCGGGGGCGCCTGGGGGTGGCCCTGGGGGGCGCCGTAACCGGCGGACTGGTCGTAGCCGTACATGTTTTCAAGCCTAGCCGCGTCCCGGGCGTACGGGTGGGGACTCCGCCAGTCGGACGGATGTGACAAGAGGAGGGTTGCGTTTTATTACTGACGGGTAGCATCATGGGTGGTCGCTGATCCCTTTTGCCTGATACGGAGCCTGCGCATGGGCCACTACAAGTCGAACCTCCGGGACATCGAGTTCAACCTCTTCGAGGTGCTGGGCCGCGGCGACGTCTACGGCACGGGCCCCTTCGAGGACATGGACACCGAGACCGCGCGGAGCGTCCTCACCGAGATCGCCCGGCTGGCCGAGAACGACCTGGCAGAGTCCTTCGCCGACGGCGACCGCAACCCGCCGGTCTTCGACCCGGAGACCGGCACCGCCCCCGTTCCGGCGGCCTTCAAGAAGTCGTACGACACCTACATGGACGCCGAGTGGTGGCGCCTGGGCCTGCCCGAGGAGATCGGCGGCACGCCGACGCCGTCGTCGCTGATCTGGGCGTACGCCGAGATGGTGCTGGGCGCGAACCCTGCCGTGTGGATGTACGCCTCCGGGCCGGCCTTCGCGGGCGTGCTCTACGACGAGGGCACCGAGGAGCAGCGCCAGGTCGCGCGGCTGATGGTGGAGCGGCGCTGGGGCTCCACGATGGTCCTCACCGAGCCGGACGCCGGCTCCGACGTGGGCGCCGGGCGGGCGAAGGCGCTGGAGCAGCCGGACGGCACGTGGCACATCGAGGGCGTGAAGCGCTTCATCACCTCCGGCGAGCACGACATGTCGGAGAACATCGTGCACTTCGTGCTGGCCCGCCCGGAGGGCGCCGGGCCCGGCACGAAGGGGCTGAGCCTGTTCGTCGTACCGAAGTACGACTTCGACTGGGAGACCGGCGAGCTGGGCGAGCGCAACGGCGTGTACGCCACCAACGTCGAGCACAAGATGGGCCTGAAGGTCTCCAACACCTGCGAGCTGACCTTCGGCACCTCCTCTCCCGCGGGGACCCCGGCGAAGGGCTGGCTGCTCGGCGGGAAGCACGACGGCATCCGCCAGATGTTCAAGATCATCGAGTTTGCGCGGATGATGGTCGGCACCAAGGCCATCGCGACCCTCTCGACGGGCTACCTCAACGCGCTGGAGTACGCCAAGGAGCGCGTCCAGGGCCCGGATCTGGCGCAGTTCACCGACAAGACCGCGCCGCGCGTGTCCATCACGCACCACCCGGACGTGCGCCGCTCGCTGATGACGCAGAAGGCGTACGCCGAGGGCATGCGCGCCCTCGTCCTCTACACCGCCTCCGTGCAGGACACCATCCAGGTCCGCGAGGCCGCGGGCGAGGACACCTCCGCGCAGCACGCGCTGAACGACCTGCTGCTGCCCATCGTCAAGGGGTACGGGTCGGAGAAGTCGTACGAGCAGCTCGCCCAGTCGCTGCAGACCTTCGGCGGCTCCGGCTATCTGCAGGAGTACCCGATCGAGCAGTACATCCGGGACGCGAAGATCGACACGCTCTACGAGGGCACCACCGCCATCCAGGGGCAGGACTACTTCTTCCGGAAGATCGTCCGCAACCAGGGGCAGGCGCTGACCTCGCTGGCCGAGGAGATCAAGAAGTTCCTGGCCGAGGCGGTCGGCGGGGAGCAGTTGGCCGCGGCGCGCGACGAGTTGGCCGGGGCGGCGGTGGACCTGGAGGCCATCGTCGGGTTGATGCTGACCGACCTGGCCGCCACCGAGAAGGACGTGAAGTCCATCTACAAGGTGGGGCTCAACACCACCCGCCTGCTGCTCGCCTCCGGCGACGTCGTGATCGCGTACCTGCTGCTCAAGGGCGCCGCGGTGGCAGCCGAGAAGCTGCCGACAGCCGCGGCGAAGGACGTGGCGTTCTACCGGGGGAAGATCGCGGCGGCGACCTTCTTCGCCCGGAACGTGCTGCCGGGGGTCGCGATGCAGCGGTCGCTGGCGGAGAGCACGGACCAGTCGCTGATGGAGCTGGACGAGGCCGCGTTCTGACGCGGACGCCAGGCCGCGCCCCGCGGCGTACCGCGCTCCGCGGCGGACGCGGTTCCCAGTCGGGCCCCGGGGTCCGGACACGACGCCTCTTCGACGACGACGAAGGCGCCGGATCCGGACCCCGGTGGGCTCTCCGGGCGGGGTGAGACGGCCCGTACGGGGCGAAGGGGCCCGTACGGGGCCGGGTCAGTCCTCGTACCCCCAGGCGGCGGCGTACTCCGCCATCTCCGGCGACAGCTCGGCGGCCCCCTCCCCGAAGGTGCGGGCCGCCTGGATCCGGCCGGACTTTATGTTGTCGCTGCGGTCGCCGAGGTTGGGCCGGAGCCGGCCGTGGTCCTGCTCGCCGTACTCCAGCATCGACTCCTCGAACTCCACCTCCAGGTACGCGCACACGCCCCGCATGACCCGCTCCGGGTCGGAGGTCAGGTCCTCGTACGTGAGGGTGTGGCCGTCGAGCGCGGCGCGGGCCCGCTCCAGCGGCTCGAAGTACTTCAGCGCGTTCGCCTCGTTCTGCGCGCGGGTGGAGGTGTTGGACTTGCGGTTCTCCAACGAGCTGACGACGCCCTCGGGATGGCGCAGCAGGAACAGGAACTTCGCCTTCGGCCAGGCGTGCGCCAGCCGCTCCCAGGCCCACACGTTGCCCGGGGTCTTGTCGACGACGACGTCCTTGCCGCTGCGCTCCAGCTCCAGGTGCAGCACCCGGTCCCACAGCACGTGCTCCAGCTCCACCTTGTCCAGGCCCAGTTCGAGCATGGACTGGTCGGAGAAGCCGGGCGTCAGCTCCACGCCGAGGGTGCGCAGGTGCAGCTCGTGCGGGGCGCGTATCCGGGAGTGGCTGTTGAGCAGCATGCGCAGCAGGGTGGAGCCGGAGCGCACCGGCGCGAGCACGAAGACCGGCGCCTCGACCTGCCGCGGCATGGCGTCCACTCCGTAGTCCGGGGCGACCGTCTTCTTCGGCGGGCGCGGGCCCTTCGGCGCGGCCTTCTCCGGAGCCTTCTGCGGCGTCGCGGCATCCGGCGCCACCTGGGCCGCGGAGTTCGCCTCCACGCCCGGACCCGTCAACTGCCGCGGCGGCCTGAGCGCCTCGCCCAGCAGCCGAGCTCTGCGCTTGATGCCCGTGTTCACGACTCCCATGGGGCCTCTGCCACCCTTCCTGCCATACCGTCCCTGCCCGTCACTCCCCCCCCCGTGCGGACAACCGGCGCCTCACTGGCAACAGGCGACTCGCACCCGGAAGAACGTAAGACAACGATTCGGCGAAGGCAATGGCTCGATTCCGCTTCTCACTCACGTCTTAGGCTTTGCTCATGACCTCTGCTTCTCCGCCCCGGTTCGACCGCAGCCACACCGACGACCTCGCCGGGTACCTCACCGCCTCCCCCACGCCGTACCACGCCGTGGCGGAGGCCGCCCGGCGGCTGGAGAAGGCCGGGTTCACCCAGCTCCGGGAGACCGACGCCTGGGACGCCACGGCCGGCGGCCGCTACGTGCTGCGCGGCGGCGCGCTCATCGCCTGGTACGTGCCCGAGGGCAGCGCCCCCGAGACGCCGTTCCACATCGTCGGCGCCCACACGGACTCGCCCAACCTGCGGGTCAAGCCGGTGCCGGACACCGGCGCGCACGGCTGGCGGCAGATCGCGGTCGAGGTCTACGGCGGGCCGCTGCTGAACAGCTGGCTGGACCGGGACCTGGGGCTGGCGGGCCGGCTGACGCTGCGGCCGGGCGCGACGGACGCGGGCGCGGGTACCGGCACCGGCACGGATACCGGCACGGATACGGGCGCGGACGCGGGCGGAGGTGCCCAGGGGCCGGGCGGCGGGGAGGTGCGGCTGGTCAACGTCGACCGGCCGCTGCTGCGCGTACCCCAGCTCGCCATCCACCTCGACCGGGGCGTCGTCTCCGACGGCCTGAAGCTCGACAAGCAGCGCCACGCGACGCCGATCTGGGGCCTCGGCCCCGTACGCGAGGGCGACCTCGTCGAGTTCCTGGCCGCGGAGGCCGGGGTCGCGCCGGGCGACGTCATCGGCTGGGACCTGATGGTGCACAGCGTCGAACCACCCGCCTACCTCGGCCGCGACCGCGAACTGCTCGCGGGCCCGCGCATGGACAACCTCCTCTCCGTACACGCCGGCGTCGCCGCCCTCACCGCCGCAGCGGCAGACGCCACCCCGCCGACCACGATCCCCGTGCTGGCCGCCTTCGACCACGAGGAGACCGGCAGCCAGTCCGACACCGGCGCGGAGGGCCCGCTCCTCGGCACCGTCCTGCGCCGCACCGTCGCCGCCCGCGGCGGCTCGTACGACGACACCGCCCGCGCCCTGGCCGGCTCCGTCTGCCTCTCCTCCGACACCGGCCACGCCGTACACCCGAACTACCCCGAGCGGCACGAGCCGGGCCACCACCCGATGCCGAACGCGGGCCCGATCCTCAAGGTCAACGTCAACCAGCGCTACGCCACGGACGGCGCCGGCCGCGGCATCCTCGCCACCGCCTGCGAGCGGGCCGGGGTGCCCTGGCAGACGTTCGTCTCCCACAACGCGATGCCCTGCGGCACGACCATCGGACCCATCACGGCGGCCCGCCACGGGATCACGACCGTGGACATCGGGGTGGCCATCCTCTCGATGCACTCGGCGCGGGAGCTGTGCGGCGCGGAGGACCCGCACCTGCTGGCCGCCGCGCTGGCGGCGTTCCTGACGGAGTGAGCCTGGCGGGCCTCCTTTCGGGCTTCGGGCCTGCTTCGGGCTTCCGGCTTCGGGGTCCGGGCTTCGGGGGTCAGGCTTCGGGGGTCGGGCGGTGAGAGGGCTCCAAGACGCGCGGGCGGGGCTCAGTCGTCGGCGTGGGTGCGGGCGGCCGGTGCGTGCGCGGCTTCGCACCGGGCGCCGCCCGCGGGGCGTTACGCGTACGGCCTGATGGCCACCGTGGCGTCGAGTTCGAGCCGGTTCTCCCCCGCCGGAGCCGGCAGATCCAGCACCCGGTCCAGGATCCGGCCGCCCAGGCGTCCGCAGCCGCCGGTGCGCGGGGCGGTGAACTCCGTGTCCGCGGCGGCGAAGGAGACCACCAGCGGGTCCTCGGATATCACCTCCGTGGGGCGGGTGTCCTTCAGCACGAGGTGGACCGGCTCCGTGGCCGCCGCGCCTATGGAGCAGCCCTTCGGCAGCAGCGGGCCGCCGACCGCGAGGGTCAGGTCCAGCTCGCCGCGGCGTACGTCGTCGGCTTCGAAGTCGCTGTAGCCCCCGTACTGCGGCGTGAGCGTCAGCGGCGTGCCCCCGACCCGGATCGGCTCGGCGGTCATCTCGCCGAAGACCTGGGCGAACTCGCCGTCGACCCGGCCCTCCGCGAACGTCAGCGTCATCGGCCGGTCTATGGGCTCGTCCACACCGCCGACCCGCAGCCTCCCCGTCGCGTGCATCACCTCGCAGCGCCAGGTCCCGGAATCGGCGCCCTCGGGCAGCTCGTCCACCGCCGGGCAGGCGCCGAAGTCGAAGTCCGACCCGGGCGGGCCGGGCGCCGCGGAGGCGGGGGCGGCGCCGGCGGTGAGGACGGCGAGCAGGGCGGTGAGCGCGGTGGCCGCGAGGCGGGCGGCGCCCGGTCCGCACGACCGGCGGTTCCAGTTCTTCGTCATGACCGCAGCATTACAGAGTTTTCTCTGCAAAGAAAGCTCTGCAGAGGAACCTGTGGATAAACTGGCGGCCATGACGGAGGACAGGAGCAAGGCCAGCAGCCCGGAAGCGCTCAAAGCGCTCGCGCACCCGCTGCGGCTGCGCATCCTGCGCCACCTCTCGGTGCACGGCCCGGCGACGTCGACGACGCTCGCGGCGGCGCTGGACGAGAACACCGGGACGCTCAGCTACCACCTGCGCATGCTGGAGCGCGGCGGCCTCATCGAGGACATCCCGGAGCGGTCGGCGGGCCGCGAGCGCTGGTGGCGCGGCGTGCCGGGACTGGACATCCGCCGCCCGCCGATGGACGACGTCACGGCGGGGGAGCGGGCGGTCATCGCGGAACTGGACCGGCTGCGCGGGGCGGAGGACCTGGAGCTGGCGCGGCGGTTCGCGGCGGGGCAGAAGGAGGAGTCGGAGGAGGGGTGGCTGCGGGGGTCACGCGGGCTGAGCCACCTGACGAAGGAGCAGCTGGACGCCTTCCACGACGACTACCTGAAGCTCCTGGCCAAGTACCGCCACACCCCCGAGGACGCGGCCCCGGGCGCACGGCCGATCCTCCTGCGCTGGTTCGGCATCCCGGGGGACTAGGCCCTGTCTGACAAATAGCGCCGTCCGCCCTCTGGGCGGGCGTCGCGGCGTCTGGTGCGTGCGATCGCAAGGCGGAGGGTCGACCGCATAGTGGGCCTATTCGGTCGATCCCGACAACGCAGCGAGCGTGCGTGCCAGACGTCGCGACGCAGGCGGGATTTGTCAGACAGGGCCTAGGAGGCGGGCTCCTCGGGGAGGCGCTCGGCGAGGGCCTGGACGGCGGCCAAGACGGTAGCGAAGCCGTTGGTCATCTTCGTGTCAAGCGCGTCGATCCGCTCGCTCTGCTCCAGCTGCGTCTCGCGCAATGCCTCCAGCACCTTCCGATGCGCGCGCATTTCGAGCTTCAGGTCCGCCATATCCCGATCGTTTATGGCGACCATCGCATGGGTCTGCGTCATCCGGTCGTGGACGGCGTCCACGCGGGCCTCCAGGGTCTCCACACGGCGACGAAGCTCGTCGGTCTCACTCATCCGGCCCAGCGTATCTGACCTGCACCGATGCAGGGTCGTTTCTCCACTAAGGGACTTCCTCTTCCTTTTCCTCCCCCTCGTCCAGCCCCGCCAGGATCAGCGGCAGCCGCCTCGCTCCCGACTCCGTGACGCGGATCGGGACGCCCCAGTCCTGCTGGTGTACGTGGCACGCCGGGTACTCCACCGACGGGTCGTCGTCGCAGCTCGCCGCCATCGCCGAGACGTGCAGCACCCCCTCCGCCGGGCCGTCCGGCGACAGGGCCACCTCCCGCGTCAGGTCCGTGCCCGGGCCCTCGCCCGCCGCGAGCAGCGACGGCGGGGTGGCGCTCACCAGGAGGCGTGTGGCCGGGCCGTAGCGGGTGTCGAGTTTCTGGCCCGGCGGGGGGCGGAAGACGACGTCCAGCGACAGGGTGCCCGGCGCCACGTCCGTCGCCGCCCGTTGCGTGCGGTGCGCCACGGGCGGGACGCGGACCGCCTCCTCCGGCAGCCGGAGGCGGGTCAGGCGGTGGCGGGCGGACTCGACGACCACGATCTCGTCGCCGTCCACCACCGCGTCCGACGGCTCCCGCAGGTCCGTCGCCAGGGTGGTCACCTCGCCGGTGGCCGGGTCGTAGCGGCGCAGGGCGTGGTTGTACGTGTCCGAGACCGCCACCGAGCCGTCCGGCAGTGCCGTGACGCCCAACGGGTGCTGGAGCAGCGCCTCGCCGGCCGGGCCGTCGCGGTGGCCGAAGTCGAAGAGCCCGGTGCCGACCGCCGTGTGGACCCGCGCCCGCCGCTCCTGCCGCTGCTCCGGCCCGCCGCCCGGCTCCAGCCAGCGCAGCGCCGACGTCTCCGAGTCCGCGATCCACAACCGCCCGTCCGCCGCCGCGAGACCCGACGGCTGCGCGAACCACGCCTCGTCCGCGGGCCCGTCGAGCAGCCCCTCGTTCGTCGTGCCGGCCGCCGCCCGTACCGTCCCGGTCTCCGGGTCGTACGTCCACAGTTGGTGGACGCCCGCCATGGCGATCCACAGCAGGCCGTCGAACCACGCCACGTCCCACGGCGACGACAGGGCGACGTCCCGCCCCGGCCCCGACACCGGCGAGCCCTGCCACCACTGCCGCCCGGTCCCCGCCAGCGTCGTCACCGACCCGGTGGCGAGGTCGACGGCCCTGACCGCGTGGTTCACGGTGTCCGCCACCGCGACCGGTTCGGCCCCCCGCGCCGCCCCCGGCGGCAGCAGCGCCAGCCCCTGCGGCTCATTGAAGCGCGGGGCCGCGCCGTCCACGAACCCCCGCTCCCCGGTCCCGATCGTCCGCACCACCGTCTCGCCGTCCGGCTCCAGCTCCACCAGCCGGTGCCGCGTCGTGTCCGAGACGAGCAGGTTGCCCGACGGCAGCCGCAGCGCCTTCCCGGGGAACCGCAGGTGCGTCGCCACCGGCTCCGGCGGCAGGTACGGGGTGTCCCCCCGCCGCAGCGTCCCCTTCGCCGCGTGCTCCGCCTCCAGCTCCGCGACCAGCCGCTCGATGGCGTGTACGTGCCCCTCCCCCGCGTGCTGCGCGACGACGTACCCCTCCGGGTCGATCACCACCAGCGTCGGCCACGCCCGCACCGCGTACTGCTTCCACGTCGCCAGCTCCGGGTCGTCCAGCACCGGGTGGTGCACGCCGTAGCGCTCGACCGCGTCCACGACCGCCGCGTGCTCCGCCTCGTGCACGAACTTCGGCGAGTGCACGCCGACGACGACCACCGTGTCCCGGTGCTTCTCCTCCAGCTCGCGCAACTCGTCCATGACGTGCAGGCAGTTGATGCAGCAGAACGTCCAGAAATCCAGGATCACGACGCGGCCGCGCAGCGCGGCGAGGCTCAGCTCCGCCCCGCCGGTGTTCAGCCAGCCGCCCCTGCCGACCAGCTCGGGAGCCCGGACCCGGGCACGTTTCGCCATGAGCAGAGCCAACCACACCGCTGCCGCGGCCATTCCCGGGCGCGGTGCCCGGCCGGCCGCGCGCTGCCCGCCCCGGTCCTACGGACGCCCCAGCACCCGGTCCCGCAGCGCCGGGAACTCCTCCCGCGTCCGCGCCACCCGCGCCGGATCCAGCTCCGCCCGCAGGACCTCCTCGTCCTCACCCGCCTCCGCGAGGATCTCGCCCCACGGGTCCACGATCATGCTGTGCCCCGCCTGCACCACCCCGCCGGTCGTCCCCGCCGTGCCGCAGGCAAGGACGTACGCCTGGTTCTCCACCGCCCGCGCCTGCGCCAGCAGCCGCCAGTGCGCGCGGCGCCTCGCGGGCCAGCCGGCCGGGAGGACGAAGGTCTGCGCGCCCTCGTCGGCCAGCGCCCGGAACAGCTCGGGGAAGCGCAGGTCGTAGCAGGTGGCGAGGCCCACGACGGTGTCGGCGAGGGCCGCGGTGACGACCTCGTCGCCCGCGCCCATGAGGACCGCCTCGCCGCGGTCGAAGCCGAAGCGGTGGATCTTGCGGTACGTGCGCGCCAGCGCGCCGTCCGGCGCGTAGAGCAGGCTCGTGTTGAACAGCGTGCCCGAGGCGTCCCGCTCCACGACCGACCCCGCGTGCAGCCACACGCCCGCGTCCCGGGCCGCCGCCGCCATCGCCGCCGCCGTGGGCCCGTCGAGGGTCTCCGCGCGGGCCGCGAAGTCGTCGAACGCGAACGCGCCCACGTGCCACAGCTCCGGCAGCACCACCAGCCCGGAGCCCTCCTCGGCGCGTACGAGCGCCGCGGCCCGGACCCGTCGGCTTTCGATGTCTTCATCCGGATCCGCCCGGAACTGGATCAGAGAAGCGCGCACTGTACCACCACCTAGAACCCCAAGTCGTCTGCCTCACCGCATAATCGTCACCCGAAAGCACTGCCGGGGCACCCGTGCGCAGCGTAACTTAGGGCCTGCCGTGCATCTCGCGAACGATCCCGTAAGGGGCAGTGTGACCGTCCACTCCAGCCTCCAGCCGTCCATCGATGCCTGGGCCCACTCGGCCGAGGCCATATCCGAACTCGTGGCACCGCTCTCCGAGGGCGAGTGGAGCGGTCGAAGCGGACTGCCGGGGTGGTCCGTACGGGATGTCGTCTCCCACATCATCGGCGCGGAGTGCGAGGCACTCGGCGACCCGCGGCCCATCCACAACCTGCCGGCCGACCTCGTGCACGTCACGAGCGAGAAGGCGCGCTACGTCGAGGTGCAGGTCGACACCCGCCGCCACCACACCGCGCCGGAGATGACCGCCGACCTCGAATACACGCTGATCCGCCGCCGGCGCCAGATCCGCGACGAGAAGCGGGCGCCGGACGCCAAGATGCGCGGGGCGTTCGGCAGCGAGATGACGCTCGCCGAGCTGACGCGCTACCGCGCCTTCGACATCTGGGTGCACGAGCAGGACATCCGCCGCGCGCTCGGCAAGCCGGGGAACATCGACTCGCCCGGCGCCCACGTCACGCGGGACGAGCTGCTGGCGCGGCTGCCACGGGTGGTCGCCGAGCACGCGGGGGCGCGGCCGGGGTCGATCGTGGTCGTGGACGTGACGGGCCCGCTGGAGTTCATGCGCACGGTACGGGTCGGGGAGGACGGCCGCGGGTCCATCGACGGCAGCGTCTCGCTCGGGCCGACGGTGACGCTGACGACGGACTGGGAGACGTACCTGCGGCTGGCGACGGGCCGGCTGCGGGCGGCAGCGGCGGTGGACCGGGTGAAGGTGGAGGGCGACGCGAAGCTGGCGGAGGCGGTCCTGCGGCACTTCACGGTGACGGACTGACGGACTGACGGACTGACGGGCTGACGGGCTGACGGATGGCGGTCGTCCCTCACCCGTAAGGGGGCAGCGCTCATCCGACCGGCACAGCCCGGCGGGCGCCCCGCGCCCCGCCACCCCAGGCTGATCATGTGAGCATCAGCCAGGAACAGCTTCTCCGTTGCAGCGTCGCCGTCGACATCGGGGCCTCCCGCACCCGCGTCTACCTCAAGGGCATCGGCCTCGTCGTGGACGAGCCGAGCGCCGTCGCCATCAACTCCCGTACCGGCGCCCTGGTGGCCGTCGGCGGGCAGGCCGAGGCGATGACCGGGCGCACCCCCGCACACATCCAGGTCGCCCGGCCCGTGGGGCCGAACGGCATCACCGACATCGAGATGGCCCAGCGCATGCTGCGCCACCTCATCCACGCCAGGGTCCGCAGATCCTGGCGCTTCCACCCCGCGCTGCGGGCCGCGGCGTGCACCCCGCACGACGCCGAGCCGCTGACGCAGCGCGCCATGATCGACACGCTGGCGGGGCTGGGCGCGAAGCGGGTCGTCCTCGTCGACACCCTCATCGCCACGGCGGTGGGCTGCGGGCTGCCGGTGCCGGCGGCGGAGGGCACGCTGATCGTGGTGTGCGGTGCGGCGATGACGCAGATCGCCGTGCTGTCGCTGGGGAACGTCGTCGCCGCCGAGAAGGTGCCGGTGGGCGGGCAGGCCGTGGACCGGGCGCTGGTGGAGCACCTGCGCATCAACCACGAGGTGATGCTGCGCAGCCACACCGTCAGCCAGGTGCACCGCGAGCTGTCGCTCGCCGGCGCGCAGGGCGCGATGATGCTGGACGTGCTGGGCCGCGACGTGGTCTCGGGCCGCCCGCGTACGGTGCAGGTCGACCCGGCGGCGGTGGGGCAGGCCGCGGGGGTGCCGATGCTGGCGGTGCTGGACGGGATCCGCTCGGTGCTGCGGCGCTGCCCGCCGGACCTGGTGGCGGACATCGGGGACCGCGGGATCGTGCTGGCGGGCGAGAGCGCGACGATGCCGGGCCTGGAGACGATGCTGCGTACGTCGGTGGGCCTGCCCGTGCACATCGCGGAACGCCCGGACGTGGCGGCGGTGGTGGGCCTCGGCTCCATGATCGAGAAGGGTGCTCCGCCGGAGTCCGTCCCCGACGCGACCTCGGGCCCTGCGGGCTTCCACGAGGCCACGCCGACCCCGGCCCCGGCCCCGCAGGCCAACCAGGCGGCCGACGTCCCCACGGAGGTCGCGACCGACTAGCCGGCCCTCCACCCGCGCAGCCGGTGCCTCACGCCGGTACGTGCACGGCCGAGACGCGGCTCGCCACCAGGCGTTCGCGTTCGCGGCGGTGGGCCCGGCCGCGCAGGCGCAGGATCTGGGTCGTGCCCAGGATCTGCAGGACGAAGACGCTCGCGAACGCGACGCCGTAGCTGTCGCCCGTGGCGTCCAGCAGCAGACCCACCGCCAGCAGCGTCGTCATGGACGCCGTGAAGCCGCCCATGTTGACGATGCCGGACGCCGTGCCCAGCCGCTCCGGCGGGTTCGCCGGGCGGGCGAAGTCGAAGCCGATCATCGACGCGGGGCCGCACGCGCCCAGCACGCAGCACAGCACCACCAGCAGCCACCGCGGCGCATGCGCCCCGGGCCAGCTCAGCACCGTGCCCCACACCACCGCCGTCACCGCCACCGTGCCCAGCGCGAGCGGCAGCCGCGCCGCGTGGTGCCGGGCGACGAGCTGGCCGTAGACCAGGCCGACCGCCATGTTGGACAGCACCAGCAGCGTCAGCAGTTGGCCGGCCTCCGCGCGGCTCGCGCCCTGGGCCTCGACGAGGAACGGCAGCCCCCACAGCAGCAGGAAGACCATCGCCGGGAACTGGGTGGTGAAGTGCACCCAGAAGCCCAGCCGGGTGCCCGGCTCGCGCCAGGCGCCGGTTATCTGCGCGCGGATGCCGCCGCCGTGGTGGTCCTCGGGGGGCGGCGGGACGTAGTCCCTCGGCTGGTCGCGCAGGAAGAGCAGGACGAGGACGAGCATGACCGCGCCGGCCACCGCGCTGCCCGCGAACGTCGGGGTCCAGCCGAACTCCTGGAGCATGCGGGAGAGCAGGAGCGTCGAGACCAGGTTGCCCGCCATCCCGACGAGCCCCGCGAGCTGCGCTATCAGCGGCCCGCGGCGGGCGGGGAACCAGCGCGCGCCGAGCCGCAGGATGCTGATGAACGTCATCGCGTCGCCGCAGCCGAGGAGCGCGCGGGAGCCGAGGGCCGCGCCGTACGTGCCGGAGAGCGCGAAGCCGAACTGCCCCGCCGTGTACAGCACGATGCCCATGGCCAGCACCCGGCGCGTGCCGAGCCGGTCGACGAGCAGGCCGACGGGGATCTGCATCCCGGCGTAGACGAGGAGTTGGAGGATGGAGAAGCCCGACAGGGCGGAGGCGCCGACGTCGAAGCGCTCGGCGGCGTCGATGCCGGCGACGCCCAGGCTCGTACGGTACGTGACGGCGACGAAGTAGACGGCGACGCCGACGCCCCAGACG
>NZ_JACBXC010000340.1 GCF_013870535.1 Streptomyces phytophilus
CCGACTCCTGGCCGCGGCGGGCGATCCGCTCCAGCCTCTCGGTGATCGGCCGGTGCTGCTCGGCCTCCTGCCTGCGGTCCGCGGGGGGCGGCTCGGCGTGCCGGAGGCCGGGATAGCGGTCGGCGATCTCCCAGCTCACGTCGAGCAGCCGCAGCAGCCCGGTGGCGGCGGGGAGTTCGTCGAGGCGGGCGGCGTCCAGCGCGGCGCCGGTCTCGGCGGTGACGCGGTCGAAGACGGCGGTGAGCACCTCGTTGCGCGAGGGGTAGTGGGCGTAGACGGTCTGGCGGGTGACGCCCGCGGCGGCGGCGATGGCCTCGACGCTGGCCTCCGGCCGCTCGCCGAGCAGCCGGACCGCGGCGTCGACGATGGCGGACCGGCTGCGCTCGGCGTCGGCGCGGCGGCGGCGCGGGGCGGGGCGGTCTTCCGCGGAGCCCGCCTGTTCACTGGATCCCTTGGACGGCAAAATCTTACACCTTGTCAAAGTTGGCTCGGCGCTATATCTTACGGAGTGTAAGAGATAGCGCCCGCGGGTGCTACTTCGCCGTTGCGCGCGGGCCGGCCCCGCGACCGGGGGGAACGAGATGGCAGCCCTTGAGACGACGGGCGGGAAAGCCGCCGACGGGCGGACGGCCCGCCAGTTCATGACCGAGTTCTTCACCTCCTTCACGCGGGAGATCACGGCGGACGACGGCGACCCGGGCCCGGTCGTCGACCGTTACTACACGCCCGATGCCGTGCAGACGGCCGACGGGATCCGCATCGACCGGGAACGGCTGGTGGCGCACATCCGCCCGGTCCGCAAGAACCTGTCGGACTTCGCGTTCGAGGTGCACGAGGCGGTGCGGGACGGGGAGCGGATAGCCGCCCGCTTCACCATTCACGCCACGGACCGCAGGGGCCGGCACACCGCGACGGAGGTCCATCTCTTCGGCGAGCTGGCGCCGGACGGCCGGATGCGCCGGACGCACCAGCTCAGCCGGACGGTCGGGACCCCGGAGGCGGACGCGAACAGCACGCGGGGGAACGGCCCGCGGGGCAAGGAAGCGAGCGAGGAGGGGGACGGCTCGTGATCGAGTCGCGTCACACCGTGCTGGGCATGGTGTGCAGTCACTGCGCCGCCATCGTCGGCGAGGAGATCGGCCGCGTCCCGGGCGTCACGGACGTGCGCGTGGACATAGCGGGCGAGACCGTCGTCGTACGGGCGGACCGCCGGGTGCCGGAGGCTCTCATCCACGCCGCTGTCGAGGAAGCCGGCTACACCCCGGGCCCGCCCCCGGCCGAACCGCCCACGAGTCCACGGAGCTGACACGTGCCCATCCGCATCCTCACGGCCGTCGCCCTGTTGTCCGCCGGCCTCTCTCCGGCGCGTTCGGCTACGGGGCGGTGAACCTCGTCCCGACGTTCGACGCCGCGCCGGGGGCGCCGCGGACGCGGCGGCACCCCCGGAGCGGCTCGTCCCGGGGGTGCCGGCGCACCCGTAGCGCGTGCGGGTGGTCGGATGGCCGGGCGGTCAGCCGGTGAAGCCGGCGGTGATGCGGGTGAACTCCCAGTTCGGACGGTCGCGGTTGACCGACCAGAAGGCCATCCGGCCGATGTTGTGGGAGTTGGCCCAGTCGCGGATCTGGGTCCAGATCTGCGGCGTGGTGACCTCGCCCACGTCACTGCTGTTGTTCATGCCCGAGATGCCGACGCGCGCGTACGCCTCGGCGTCGCTCCAGCCGAAGACGGAGGCGAGCTTGGCCTTCAGCCCTTCGGTGGCCCGGACGGTGTTGCCGTACATGTCCGCGTGCCCGCCGAAGTTGAACGGCATGATCGTGAAGTTGTCGATGTCCGCCTGGAGAGCGTGCGCCCGCTCGATCAGGCGGTTGCCCCAGGAGTTGGGGCCGGTGTTGAGAGTGGGGAAGGTGAGGATGGTCCGCAGCCCGGGGTTGTTCTGCTTGACGATCTTCAGCGCGTTCAGGATACGGTCCTGCACCGCCGCGTTCTCGAACTCGTCGGTGTTCTCGATGTCGACGTCGATCGCCTTGAGGCCGTAGGCGTCGATCACCTTCTGGTAGGCGCCGGCCAGCGCCTCGGCCGTCGAGCAGTTGGGGCCCAGCTTGTTGCCGCTCCAGCCGCCGATGGACGGGACGACGTCGCCGCCGGCCGCGCGGATGGCGTTGATGTTCGCCTGGTCGACGCCGCCCGTGAGCGGACGCTGGCTGTCCCACGCGGGGTTGCAGCCGTTCTGGGCCAGGATGAACGCCATCGTGTACCACTTGACGCCGGTCGCGCTCATCACCTCGGTCGGGCTGGGCGGGTTGCCCCAGCCCAGGTAGAGGTACGGGGCGGCCTGGACGAAGCCGGGGCCGCCGCCACCGTCCTCGCCGGTCGTGGCGCGCACCGCGGCGGTGGGCTGCGAGGCGTTGCCGGCGCGGTCCTTGGCGCGGACGGTGAAGGCGTACCCGGTGCTCGGCGTGAGCCCGGTGACGGTGGCGCTGGTACCGGTCACCGTGGTGGCCAGGGTGCCGTCGCGGTAGACGTCGTAGCCCGTGACGCCGACGTTGTCGGTGGCGGCGTCCCAGGCGAGCGCGACGGAGGTGGCGGTGGTGCCGGTGACGCGGGGGGTGCCCGGGGCGCCGGGCGCCTCGGTGTCGGGCTGGCCGCCGGGTCCGTCGAGGCTGATGTCGTCGGCGTAGTAGGTGCCCTGGCCGTACCAGCCGTGGACGTAGACCTCGGCGCTGGTCTGGTCGGCACCGGTGGTGAAGGAGGTGGTCAGCTCGGTGTAGTCGGCGGCGGAGGCCGTCCAGGTGGCGTTGCCGCCGGTCACGCCGAGATAGACGTAGCCGCCGCGCACCCAGCCGGACAGGGTGTACGTGGTGCTCGGCTGGACGGCGACGGTCTGGGCGCAGCGGGCGTTGCTGCCGGCGCTCGCGGCGCCGGCGAGCGCCTTGGTGCCGCTGCGGACGGGGCTGCTCACCACGGAGCCGGCGCCGTCGGCGCAGCTCCAGTTCGACAGGCTGCCGGACTCGAAGCCCGGGTCGTTCAGCAGGTTGGCGGCCTGTGCCGTGGCGGGCAGGGCCACCGCGCCGGCGCCGGCGAGCAGCGCGGCGCTCAGGTAGGCGACTAAGCGGTTTCCGATACGCACGGGTCCTCCCAGTGCGGTGGGGTGGGTGCCCGGATCATGTGAGGGCTGCACCGACACGGGCACGTTCATGACGTGGGCATGACAGCTTTGCGGACGGCCGGGGATCGGGCCGCCTCGAACAGGAGGGGGTGTGGCGCTATTGGTCTGGACCTATTACCGGATTGAAGCCGAGCCCCCCGGCGCCGTCAAGCCCCGGGTCGCCGCCGCGTCACTCCCCGCCGCCGGGACCCCGCTCCGCCTCGACCGCCCAGTCGTCGACGTGCGTGACGAAGTCGTCGACCATCCGGTGGAACAGCTCCGCGAGCCGCCGCAGGTCCTCCGGCGACCACCCGGCAAGGGCCCCCTGCATCCCCCGGCACGCCACCTCGCGGATCCGCCCGATCGCCTCACGCCCGGCCTCGGTGAGCTGGATGCGCTGCGCCCGGCGGTCGTCCGGGTCCGGGACGCGGGAGACGTAGTCCGCCTTCTGCAACTGCTGCACCTGCCGGGTCACATGGGACGCCTCCACCCCCAGCCGGTCCGCCAGTTCGCCGAGGCGCAGCGGCTCGGAGTCCTCGATCTGCCGCAGCAGCGCCACCGCCGCCCGGTCCAGCGGCACCCCGGCCAGCGCCATCAACCGGTCGTGCTGGCGCGCCCGGCCGCTCAGATACGCGATGCGGCTGAGGGCGCGCTCGATCTCCGCCACGTCCGGTGAGACGTGGGTGGCTGTTGTGGGCCGGACAGACATGGGCATCACTTTAACCTAAATTTGCTTGACTCAACTAAGTACCACATGCTTGCGTAAGTCAAGTAATCCCACTTCCCGCCGCAGGAGTCCACCCCGATGACAGACACCGCCACCACGGTGGCCGAGGACGGCCGCGCCGACCGGCCGGGCCAGTCCGCCGGACCCGGCCTGACGCTGCTCGCGCTGGCCTCCGCCGGGCTCGTCGTATCGCTGCAGCAGACGCTGGTGCTGCCCCTGCTCCCCCAGCTCATGCAGACGTTCGACATCTCGGTCGCCGCCGTCTCGTGGGTCTTCACCGCAACCCTGCTCGCCGGGGCGGTCGCCACGCCGCTGCTGTCCCGCTTCGGCGACATGTACGGCAAGAAAAAGATGATCTCGGTGACGATGGCGCTGCTCGTCGTCGGCTCCGCGATCTGCGCGATAGCCGACTCGCTCGCGCTCCTCATCGTCGGCCGCGCCCTCCAGGGCACCTCCGCGGCCGTCATCCCGCTGGCCATCGGGATGATCCGCGACTCCTACCCGCGCGAGCGCGTCACCACCGCCATCGGCGTCGTCAGCGCCACCCTCGGCGTCGGCGGCGCCGCGGGCATGCTCGTCACCGGCCTCATCGCCGACAACACCGACTCCCACCACCCGGTCTTCTGGATCGCCGCCGCCATGGCCGCCGTCGGGCTGCTGTTCGTCCTGTTCTGCACCCGCGACTCCGGCCGCCGCGCCGGCGGCCGCCCCGACCTGGTCGGGGCCGCCCTGCTCGGCGGCTGGCTGGTCAGCCTGCTCGTCGGCATCAGCCAGGGCAACGCGTGGGGCTGGACCGACGCCCGCATCCTCGGCCTTTTCGCCGCCGCGGTCGTGCTGTGCGCGGTGTGGGTGGCCGTCGAGCTGAGGATCCGCGAGCCGCTGGTGCGGCTGCAGATCCTGGTCGGCCCCAAGTCCCTCTCGGCCAACCTGGCCTCGCTGCTCCTCGGCTTCTCGATGTTCGCGGCCTTCACGCTGATCTCGAACTTCATCCAGACCCCCGAGAACGAGGTCGGCTACGGACTCAGCGGCTCCGTGCTGGACGTCGGCCTGTACATGCTGCCGAGCACCGTCACCATGCTGGTCTTCTCCGCGCTCTCCGGCCGCATCGAGGCCCGGATCGGCGCCGCCTGGACCCTGTCCCTCGGCTCCCTCGTCGCGGGCATCGCGTACGTCTGGCTGGCGCTCATGCACGACTCCGCACTGGACGTCATGATCTTCAGCGGCATCCAGGGCCTCGGCATCGGCATCGCCTACGCGGCCCTCGGCACGCTCGCCGTCCAGCACGTGCCCATGGACCAGAGCGGCATCGCCAGCGGCATCAACTCCCTGGTGCGTACCGCCGGCGGCAGCATCGCCAGCGCCGCCACCGCCGCGGTGCTGGCGGCACAGGTCATCGACGGCACCGAGGTGCCGACCGTGGACGCGT
>NZ_JACBXC010000341.1 GCF_013870535.1 Streptomyces phytophilus
CCCGCTCCCAGCGGCCGAGCCACGCGGCCTTCGCCCGCAGCCATGCACCGGCTCCGGCCAGCGCCAACCCGCCCGCGATCGGCATCGCCGCCGCCGAGCCGGCCGCGACGGCGAACGCCGCCGCCAGCCACCACCGGCGCGCGCGCCGCCATGCCCGTACGGTCACGGCCCGATCCTGCAACACCGCGCCGCGGCCCGCCCGTTGGGCCTTGCGCGCCTGCGCCAGGCAGCGCCCGCGGCGCGCCGTGTAGAGCGCGGGGGCGACGAGGAGGAACAGCGCCGCGCCCGCGTAGAGTCCTATCCACTGGCCGGTCAGCCCGTCCTGCCAGGCACCGGCCGCCGCGGCGGCGATACCCAGCCACCACAGCGGCGCCGCGCCCGCGCGCACCACGACCGCCGCCCGCGCCAGCGCCACCGTTCCGCGCACCACTTCCCACTCCTCCCGCCGGGGGTCCTCGACCGCGTGCGCGGGAGGCTACCTGCGGATTCTGAGGACGGGATGAGAGGGGGCGGGGCGCGGTGGCCGGGACGCGGGGGTGCCCAGTGGTCGGAGCTGCGGGGGCGGGGCCGGGGTGAACGTTTCAGCGAAGTGGCCGGTTCCAGACTGCCGGGGCGAGGCCCAAAGGGGCGTCAGCGGTGCCCCGGAGGGGCGGGGTCACCGTTGCTGACCAGTCGTCTTCGCAGGTCGACGACCTCTTGCCGGGAGGTGCCCGGAGCCGGACTTGAACCGGCACGGCCCGAAGGCCAGCGACTTTTAAGGTCGCCGTGTCTGCTTTCCACCATCCGGGCAGGACTCCCGGCCCGCACACGCTGCGTACGGACCACCGCATGGCGCGTAACCAGAGTAGCGGTGCGGATGGGCCGAACTGGCCATCTACGGACTGATGTTGGCTTGAATTAGGCCCGAGTTGTCGAAGAAGTCCTCGGATGAAATTCCACTACCCTTATTGCCCCTCTCGGGGCCCTCGCCCCATGCGTTCGTCAGGGTCCGGGTCATACCCGAGGAGGACCCCCCGGGAGCCGGAGTACCTCCTCGGTCTCGCCCGGAACGGGAGCGCGGGCTGATCCGGACGACCGGATCCGCAGCAACGATGGAGGGGACAGGTTGCACACCACCCTCCCGACAGGAGCCCACCGCCGTGACCACCACCATCCCCGGCGCCTCCGGCCGCGGCACCGCGTACGCCCCCGTGGCGGCGGCCGGCGCCACCGAGCTGACGAAGGTCTACGGCGAGGGCGAGACGAAGGTCGTCGCCCTCGACCGCGTCTCCGTAGAGTTCATGCAGGGCGAGTTCACCGCGATCATGGGGCCGTCCGGCTCCGGCAAGTCGACCCTCATGCACTGCATGGCCGGCCTCGACACCATCTCCGGCGGCTCCTCGCGCATCGGCGAGACCGAGCTGACCGGGCTGAAGGACAAGAAGCTCACCCAACTGCGCCGCGACAAGGTCGGCTTCGTCTTCCAGGCGTTCAACCTGCTGCCGACGCTGAACGCGCTGGAGAACATCACGCTGCCCATGGACATCGCCGGCCGCAAGCCCGACGAGCAGTGGCTGCACCAGGTGGTCGAGACCGTGGGCCTGTCCGGCCGGCTCAAGCACCGCCCCAGCCAGCTCTCCGGCGGCCAGCAGCAGCGCGTCGCCGTCGCCCGGGCGCTGGCCGCCCGGCCCGAGATCATCTTCGCCGACGAGCCCACCGGCAACCTCGACTCCCGCTCCGGCGCGGAGGTGCTCGGCTTCCTGCGCAACTCCGTGCGCGAGCTGGGCCAGACGGTCGTCATGGTCACGCACGACCCGGTGGCCGCGGGCTACGCGGACCGCGTCGTCTTCCTCGCCGACGGCCGCATCGTCGACGAGCTGCGCGACCCGACCTCCGAGCAGGTGCTGGACATGATGAAGCGCTTCGACGCCAAGGGCCGGGTCAGCTGAGCCCCGCTCGCTGACCCAGCAGGCCGCCCGCTACCGGCTTCCACCACAGGACTGACCCCATATGCTTCGCACCGCCTTGCGCAACGTGTTCGCGCACAAGGCCCGGTTGCTGATGACCGTGCTCGCCGTCATGCTCGGCGTGGCCTTCGTGTCCGGCACCCTGGTCTTCACCTCCACCATCTCCGACGCCTACACCAAGAGCTCGGAGCAGGGCTTCGACCACGTCGACGTACGCCTCCAGCCCGACGACGACGCCGACGAGGGCCGCCCCGGCGACCCGCCCCCGCTCACCCAGGACCTGCTGGACGAGGCCGCCGCCCTGCCCGGCGCGAAGTCGGCCACGGGCAACGTCGCCGGGTTCGCCGCGCTCGCCGACAAGGACGGCGACCTCGTCGGCGACGGCTGGTCCACCAGCGGCGCCAACTACTACCCCGCCGCGGACGGCGACGGCGGCCGGGGCGAGGACCCCCGGTACCCGATGCAGGACGGCCGCGGGCCCGAGAGCGCCGACGAGATCGCGATCGACGCCAAGACCGCGGAGCGCACCGGCTACGAGGTCGGCGACACCCCGCGGATGTCCGTCGACGGCCCCGTACTCGAACCGACGATCACCGGCATCTTCACCACCGACGACGGCAACGTCGCCGCCGGCGGCAGCCTCGTCCTCTTCGACACGAAGACCGCGCAGGACCTCTTCACCAAGCCCGGCGAGTACACCGAGATCGACCTCGCCGCCGCCCCCGGCACCTCCGAGAGGCAACTGCGGGCCGAGGCGCAGAAGATCCTGCCCGCCGAGTCCGAGGCGCTCACCGGCACCAAGCTCGCCGACGACCAGGCCCGGGAGATCGAGCAGGGCATGGACGGGCTGCGTACCGCCATGCTCGCCTTCGCCGGCATCGCGCTCTTCGTCGGCATCTTCCTGATCGCCAACACCTTCACCATGCTCGTCGCCCAGCGCACCAAGGAGCTGGCGCTGCTGCGGGCCGTCGGCGCCAGCCGCCGCCAGGTGACCCGCTCGGTGCTCTTCGAGGCCATCGCCGTCGGTACGGTCGCGGCGCTCGCCGGCCTCGCCGCCGGCGCCGGCATCGGCGCCGGGCTGCGCTCCCTGATGGGCGCCACCGGCCAGACCGTGCCCGACGGGCCGCTGATCGTCTCGCCCACGACGGTGATCGTCTCGCTCGTCGTCGGCATCGTCGTGACCGTGCTGGCCGCCTGGCTGCCCGCCCGCCGGGCCGCGAAGATCCCGCCGGTCGCCGCGATGAGCAGCGTGCACGCCCAGGCGTCCACCCGCAGCCTCGTCGTACGCAACGTCATCGGCGCGGTCATCGCGGGCGGCGGCGCGCTGATGGTCGTCGCCGGCACCACCGCGGACGACGGCAAGGCGCTCATGGGCGGCGGCGCCGCGGTCCTGCTGATCGGCATCTTCGTCCTCACGCCGCTGCTGTCCCGGCCGCTGATCGCGCTCGCCGCGCCGCTGCTGCGGATGTTCGGCGTCTCCGGCAAGCTCGCCCGCCAGAACGCCGTACGCAACCCGCGGCGCACCGCCGCCACCGCCTCCGCGCTGATGATCGGGCTCACCCTCATCACCGGCCTGACGGTGATCGGCAGCGGAATCTCCCACGCCATCGACAAGATGGCCACCGACGCCATGAAGGCCGACTACTCGGTCTCCATGTCGAACTTCACGCCGCTCAGCCCGGAGGTGGAGAAGAAGCTCTCCGAACTCGACGAGGTCACCGCCTCCTCCCCGCTGCGCACCGTGCCCGTCGACATCGGCGGCGACGAGGAGGACCTCACCGCCGTCAAGGGCGAGGCCGTCGGGCAGTTGCTCGAACTGGACTTCACGGAGGGCTCGTTCGACGGCCTGGCCGAGGGCGTCCCGGCCGGCGGCGGCGCGGCGAAGGCGATCGTCGACGACGACACCGCCGAGGACGAGGGCTGGAAGATGGACGACACCATCGAGGTGACGTACCAGGACGGCGCCAAGGGCGCGCTGACCGTCTCCGGCATCTACCACGGCAACGAGATGATCAAGGGCATCATGCTCGACACCTCGGTCGTGAACTCGCACGTGGACAAGATCACCGACTTCGAGGTCTGGCTGAAGACCGAGGGCGGCGAGAGCGGCGCGATGAAGGACAAGCTGGAGGCCGCCCTCGGCGACAACCCGGCCATCGCGGTGATGAACGAGGAGGACGTCTCCGAGGCCATCGCCGGACTCATCAGCATGATGCTGAACATCCTCTACGCCATGCTCGGCATGGCCGTCCTGGTCGCGGTCCTCGGCGTGATCAACACGCTGGCCATGTCCGTCTTCGAACGCTCCCAGGAGATCGGCATGCTGCGCGCCATCGGCCTGGACCGGCGCGCGGTCAAGCGGATGGTCCGGCTGGAGTCGCTGGTCATCTCGCTCTTCGGCGGGGTGCTCGGCATCGGCCTCGGCGTCTTCCTCGGCTGGGCCGCCGGCGAGCTGATCTCCAGCTCGCTCGACACCTACTCGCTGGTGCTGCCGTGGGAGCGGATGGGCTACTTCCTCGCCGGCGCGGCGCTGGTGGGCATGCTGGCGGCGCTGTGGCCGGCCCGCAGGGCGTCGCGGCTGAACATGCTCGCGGCCATCAAGAGCGAGTAGCGCCAAGGCCGTACGGGGGTACGGGGGAACGGGGAGACGGGCGGACGTGCCCGTCGGAAGGGCCCGCGCGGAGGGACTGCCCTCCCGCGGGCCCTTCGCCGTGCCGTGTGCTCGGTCGCTGCGCCAGGGGTGCGCTCAGTCCCCTCCTAGAGCAATTTGCGCGCGGCCCGCCTCAGGTCGTACTCGTGGATGATCGCTTTGGCGTGGCCGTACGCCAGGTTGTGCTCGCCACGGAGCCAGCTCACTTTCTCCTCGAAGCGGAGGAGACAGGGACCGTCCTCGACGGTCCGCAGCCAGTCGGAGACTTCACGGCCGGTGCAGTGGGGGATGCGGGAGAGCAGGTTCCGGTGGGTTTCTGCGGAGAAGACTTGGGACATCGGCGCCTCCGGTATGCAGTCCTTCTCAGCACCGTGCCTGAGGGCGCGCCGATTGACAACCACCCGGAACGGGGCAGCTCGAACCTCCCGGTGGGCTACCGGCGGGTTAGGGCCTGTCGTTTGGGTCTTCGCCGGGCTCGCGGCGCCTGGCACTGCACCTCGCGGCGTTGTCGTCGGTCAACGACGCTCCGCGTCGCCTCCCTCCTCCGCCTTGCGATGCACAGCACCAGCCGCCGCTCCCTCATCCGGCAAGACCCAAACGACAGGCCCTAAGCTCGGCTCGTGCTCGACGTGCTCGACTTCGTGACCGCCGTTGACCGGATCGCCGACCGCCTGCGGTCGCTGCCGCAGAGCCGGCTGCGCG
>NZ_JACBXC010000342.1 GCF_013870535.1 Streptomyces phytophilus
CCCACCTCGCGGCCCTCGCCGACCACCTAGGCACCACCCCCGAGCGGGTCCGCGAGGGCCTCCGTACGGCCGGTATCCCGACCGCCGGCGGTGTGCGGATGAAGGGGCGCGGCGTGAGCACCGGCGTGCGGGCCGCCGACATCCCGCCACTCCCCTCCCGCGAAGAGAGCCCTGAGAAGCCCGCGTTGACCAGCAACAACAACAGCAACAACAACGGCGCCGACTTCGAGACGGTCCCCGACGACGCCAACGCCCACCGGACACACGTGCGGTGGCTCCGCGGCGCCCGCTGACAGGCGAACGGCCGGAACCCGCCGGGTCCCGGCCGCACACGCCGGTGAGCTAGACCGGCAACGCCAGCCCCTTCCGGGGGCCGATCCCACGACGGTAACGCCAGCCGCCGACAGCGGACATGGACCGTTCGGCCCTACCCTGCGCGCCCCGCGCACGGCACGCTCCCCGGCGACGTCTACGCCTCCGGGGGGATCCATGCGCGCCATCACTACCACCGCCCTCGCCGCCGTTCTGCTGCTCGCCGGCGCCGGCTGCTCCGACGACGAGCAGAGCTACGAGGAACAGGCCGAGCAGTGCACGCAGGCCCTGGCAGATCGGGCGCCGGGCGTGAAGGGCAAGCCGGCCGATTGTGAGGGGCTGACCGAGGAGGACTACGGGGTGCTCCTCGGGAACCAGATCCTGGAAGACGAGGGCCTGGCGCCCTAGCTGCCTCTTCTCCGCGGCCCGGGGTTCCGGGGGGTGCGGCGGCTATCCTGCTGACAACGTTGTCAGAGTCGGCGGGAGGTGCAGCATGACGACCAAGAGCAAGGGCGACGGCCGTTTCATCCGCACCCCCGAGAACGCGCGCCAAGACGCCCGCGCCGCCGAACTCCGCGCCGAAGGACTCAGCTACCAGCAGATCGCCGACGAACTCGACCTCGGCAACAAGGGCAGCGCCCACCGCGCCGTACGCCGCGCGCTCCGCGACATCGCCGAGAAGCCCGCCCAAGCCGTACGCGACCTCGAACTCCGCCGCCTCGACGCCATGTACGAAGCCGTCATGGAAGTGCTGGAGCGCCGGCACGTCACCGTCTCCCACGGCAAGGTCATCGTGGACGACGGCGGGGAGCCGCTCCTCGACGACAGCCCGGTACTCCAGGCCGTCGACCGCCTCCTGAAGATCCAGGCCCGGCGGGCGGCGCTCCTCGGCCTCGACGCCGAGACGAAGGTCAACCTGTCCGGCGGCGTCACCTACGAGATCGTCGCCGTAGACCCGGAGGCCCTGAAGTGACCGCGCCGGCGCCCCCGCGCGAGGTGGTGCACCGGTACCAGCCGCTCGGCGCCGCGCACGCCCTGTTCCATTCCCGCGGCCCGGAGGTTCTGCTCTCGGGCCCCGCCGGGACCGGGAAGTCCCGTGCCTGTCTGGAGAAGCTCCACCTCCTCGCGCTGGCCAACCCGCGGATGCGCGGCCTCATCGTCCGCAAGACCCTCGCGTCCCTGGGGTCGACCGCGCTCGTCACCTGGCGGGAGCACGTGATCGCCGAGGCGCTCGACGCGGGACTCGTCAAGTTCTACGGCGGCGGCCCCCAGGAAGCCGCGAGCTACCGGTACAGCAACGGGTCCGTCATCGGCGTCGGCGGCATGGACAAGGCCACGCGGATCATGTCGTCGGAGTACGACGTCGTGTACGTCCAAGAGGCCATCGAGTTGACGGAGACGGACTGGGAGGCGATCACCACTCGCCTCCGCAACGGCCGCATCTCCTTTCAGCAGATCATCGCCGACACCAACCCCGACGTCCCGAACCACTGGCTGAAGCGGCGCTGCGACCGCGGCGCCACCCTGCTCCTCGACTCGCGGCACAAGGACAACCCCGTCCTCTTCGCGGGCGGCGAGCTGACCGAGGCGGGCCGCTCGTACATCGGGAAACTCGACGCCCTCACCGGCGTGCGGTATCAGCGGCTGCGGCGCGGCCTGTGGGTCGCCGCTGAGGGCATCATCTACGAGGGCTACGACCCCGCGGTGCACCTCGTCGACCCGTTTGACGTGCCGAAGGACTGGACCCGCTGGGTCACGGTCGACTTCGGATACACCAACCCGTTCGTCGCGCAGTGGTGGGCTGAGGACCCGGACGGACGCCTGTACCTGTACCGGGAGATCTACCGCACGAAGCGGCTGGTGGAGGATCACGCGCGGGACATGCTCGCCGCGGTCACCGACGCCGACGGCGTGTGGACGGAGCCCCGGCCGCGGGCGGTGATCTGCGACCACGATGCGGAGGACCGGGCCACCCTGGAGCGGCACTTGGGCATGGGCACTGCGGCGGCCCGGAAGGGCGTCTCGGACGGCATTCAGGCGGTGCAGTCGAGGCTGAAGACGGCGGGCGACGGTCGGCCGCGGCTGTTCGTGATGCGCGGCGCTCTGGTGGAACGCGACAGCGAGTTGGATGACGCGAAGAAGCCGGTGTGCCTGGAAGACGAGATCGTCGGCTACGTGTGGGCCGTGAAACCCGGCGCCGGCGGCGACCTGAAGGAGGAGCCGTTGAAAGCCAACGATCACGCCATGGACGCGATGCGGTACATGGTGGCGCAGCTGGACCTAGGCGGCCGTACCCGGGTGAGGTGGCTGGGATGAGCAGCCTCGTGGGGAAGCTGCGGGAGGCGCGCGATGGGTTGCTGCAACTCGGCGGCCTCGGCGCGCTGGCGGCAGCGGCGTGGACGGCGTGGGGCATCGCGCCGGGCCTGGCGGCGTCCGGGACGGCGCTCCTCGTCGTGCAGTACCTGACGAGCGACGACAGCCGGGCGGTGCGCCGATGAGGTCGCTCGTGGGTGCGCTCGCCGGAGGGCTGCGCAACAAGGCGCCGGTGTCGTACGCGCCCCGCGGTGCAGGCCGCTTCGGGGCGATGTTCCAGCGCAACGATGCCGAGGCGCAGATGCGCGCCATGGGCAGCGTGGGCACGCTGTTCGCGATCGTCAACCGCACGAGCAACGCTGTCGCGCTGGTGGACTGGAAGCTGTGGCGGAAGGCGCCGAGCGGGCTGCCTGAGGACCGTACGGAGGTCACGAGCCACGCTGCGCTCACCCTGTGGAACCAGCCGAACCCCTGGATGCCTCGGCAAGAGTTCGTTGAGACATTCGAACAGCACATCGACCTCACCGGCGAAGGCTGGTGGATCATCGGGCGGCACGCCCGCGCGAGCATCCCGCTGGAGTTGTGGCCGGCGCGCCCGGACCGCATGCTGCCCGTGCCGGACCCGGAAGCCTTCCTCAAGGGCTACGTGTACCGCAGCCCGGACGGCTTCCAGATGCCGCTGGAACTCGACCAAGTGATCCAACTCCGGATGCCGAACCCGCTGGACCCATACCGCGGCATGGGCCCGGTGCAGTCGGTGCTCGCCGACCTCGACGCCACGCGGTACAGCGCGGAGTGGAACCGGTCGTTCTTCCTCAACAGCGCCGAGCCCGGCGGGATCATCGAGGTCCCGGACCGCCTCGGCGACGAGGAGTTCAACGAGCTGCGGGACCGGTGGAACGAGCAGCACAAGGGAGTCGCGAATGCCCACAGAGTCGCGATCCTGGAGCACGGCGTGTGGAAGGACCGCAAGCTCAGCCAGAGGGACATGCAGTTCGTGGAGTTGCGCGACGTGTCCAGCAAGGTCATCCGCGAGGCGTTCGGCATGCCGAAATTCGCCGTCGGCGACGTCGAGGACATCAACCGCGCGACCGCCGAAGCCAGCAAGGGCTGGTTCGCCGAGCAGCTCACCGTGCCCCGCCTGGAACGCATCAAGGCCGCGCTGAACTGCGATCTCCTGCCGCTCTTCGGCCGCGCCGCCGAGGGCCTGGAGTTCGACTACGAGAACCCGGTGCCGCCGGACCAGGAGGCGCAGAACGCAGAGCGTGAGTCGAAGGCCCGCGCGGCGAAGGACCTGATCGAGGTCGGGGCGTACGGTCCAGCAGTGCTTGAGGCGCTGGGTCTGCCGGAGATTCCCTTCGGGCAGCCGGATGCCGACCCGGACCGTGAGCTGCTGATCGACCTGCTCAAGGGGTCGTCCGGTACCGCGGAGTTGGCGGAGAAGCTGCTGACGATGCTCGGGTTCGACGTGCCGGTGAAGGAGGAACCGCCAGCCCCCGCCCTCCCGCCGCCGCCCGCGCCCGTAGATGACCCGGAGGCGTTGGCCGACCCGGACGCGGCGATGAAGTGGGTGGCGGTCGAGGTCGTGGACGACAACACGTGCGAGCCGTGCAAGAAGAACGACGGGCGCCTCTACCGCAACCGTGAGGCGGCGTACCGGGATTACCCGGGCGGGCAGGGCTACGTGGGCTGCGTCGGTGCCGAGCACGGGCACGAGTGCCGCGGGACGGTGCGGAAGCGCCGGGCGTCCGACGACTGATTTTTCGCGGGCGGGGGTTTCGGCCTCGCGGTCGTGCACAATGAGGTCTGACAACGTTGTCATCGAACACGCGTTGTCACCGGGTGGGGTACCCGAGGGGATCAGGAGGCGCGCATGCCGAAGAACGGCGCAGTGGCGGGAGCCGATCAGCCCGGCGTGCGCGCCCGCCTCTCCCAGGCACTCCAGAACCGGCAGTCCGCCGAAGAGCGGCAGTGGTACCGCTTCGAGAACCTCGGCGCCGACGAAACCGACATCATCCTCTACGGAGAGATCGGCTGGTACGGCACCGAAGCCGAGAGCTTCGTCCGCGAACTGCGGGCGCTGAAGACCGCCCGCATCAACCTGCGGCTGTCCAGCCCCGGCGGCTCCGTCTTTGACGGCATCGCCATCATGAACGGGCTCCGCGCGCACTCCGCCGATGTCACCGTGTACGTCGACAGCTTGGCCGCGTCGATCGCGAGCGTCATCGCCATGGCTGGCGACCGCGTGGTGATGATGCCAGCGTCGGAGATGATGATTCACGAGGCGAGCGGGCTGTGCATGGGCAATGCGAGCGACATGCGCGAACTCGCGGACCTCCTGGACCGCCAGTCCGACAAGATCGCCGCCGTGTACGCCGAGCGCGCCGGCGGCGACATCGAAGCATGGCGCGCCGCGATGGCCGCGGAGACCTGGTACTCCGCCGACGAGGCGGTCGCCGCGGGGCTGGCCGATGAGGTCGCCGAACTGCCCCGGAAGGGCGCGGAGCCCGACGAGGACGACGAGCCGCAGGCGACGGGCGCCCGGGTGTGGGAGAAGTACCTCGCGGCGTACCGGTACGCCGGCCGCGAGGAGGCCCCGGCACCGGAGCCGATCGCGAAGCAGCCGCCTGCCGCAGCGGCGCCGTCCCAGATCATGCTGACGTTCGA
>NZ_JACBXC010000343.1 GCF_013870535.1 Streptomyces phytophilus
CAGCACGATCTCCTCGTCGCCGCGGGCCCCGATGCACATCGCGTCGGCGCCGGCCGCGACGGCCCGTACCGCACCGCCCTCGATGCCGTACGCCGCGGCGATGGCCCGCATCTCCAGCGCGTCGGTGATGATCAGGCCGGTGAAGCCGAGCCCGCCGTCGGCGACGGGGGCGCGCAGCAGGCCGCTGAGCACCGCGGGGCTGACGGTGGCGGGCACGTCGGTGCGCAGGGCGGGCAGCAGGATGTGCGCGCTCATCACGGCCTTGGTGCCCGCCGCGACCGCGGCCCGGAACGGCACCAGCTCCCGCTCGCGCAGCACCTCGACGGGGACGTCGATGCGCGGCATGGCGTGGTGCGAGTCGACGTTGGTGTCGCCGTGGCCGGGGAAGTGCTTCGCGCAGGCGCTGACGCCCGCGTCCTGGAGGCCCTCGATGTACGCGGCGGTGTGCCGGGCGACGAGCGCCGGGTCGGCGCCGAAGGAGCGGGCGCCGATGACCGGGTTGTCCGGGTTGGAGTTGACGTCGGCGGACGGCGCCCAGTCCAGGTTCACGCCGACCTCGGCGAGCCGGCGGCCCAGCTCCCGGGCGACGGCCCGGGTGAGGCCGGGGTCGTCGACCGCGCCGAGGGCGAGGTTGCCGGGGAACGAGGAGCCCGTACGCACCTCAAGGCGGGTGACGTCGCCGCCCTCCTCGTCCATCGCCACCAGCACGTCGGGCCGGGCGGCGCGCAGCCGTGCGGTGAGCCGGGCGACCTGCCCGGGGTTCTCGATGTTGCGGCCGAAGAGCCCGACGCCGGTCAGGCCCTCGTCGAGGCGGCGCAGCACCCAGTCCGGGGGCTCGGTGCCCAGGAAGCTCGGCTGCAGTACGGCGAGGGCGTCCCGGGTCAGGGTGTCGGTGCTCCCTGCGAGTGTCGTCATGGCCGTCGTGCTGTCCCTTCCCGCGGCGGGTGGTTCCGCCGCAGCTTACGAGGTGGTACGTCAGCCCTTCACGGCACCGGCGGTCAGGCCGGCGGTGACCTTGCGCTGCAGGTACAGGAAGAGCACGAGGATGGGCAGGGCGAACAGCGACGCGGCGGCCATGGTGGCGCCCCAGTCGTCGCCGAACTGGGTCTGGAACTGGGACAGCCACAGCGGCAGGGTCTGCGCCTCGGCCTCCTTGTTGAGGACCAGCACCATCGGGAACTCGTTCCAGGCGGTGATGAAGCCGAAGAGCGAGGTGGCCATGAGGCCCGGCGCCAGCAGCGGGAAGATCACCTTGCGGAACGCCTGGGTGCGGCTGGCGCCGTCGACCATCGCCGCCTCCTCCAGTTCCTTGGGCACCGCGGCCACGTAGGTGCGCAGCGTGAGGATCGTCAGCGGCAGCACCATCACGGTGTAGAAGAGCGTGAGCGGCACCAGGCTGTTCAGCATGTCCGCGTCGCGCACCAGCATGTACACCGAGATGACCATGACCTCCCAGGGCGCCATCTGGGCGAACATGAAGACCAGGATGATGCCGGTACGGCCGCGGAAGCGCATCCGCGCGATGGCGAAGGACGCCAGCAGCGCGATGAGCAGCGAGATACCGACCGCCAGCAGGGTCACCGTGAGCGAGTTCTTCCAGAAGTTCCAGAAGTTGTCGGCGTCGAAGGCCGTGCGGTAGTGCTCGAAGGTCGGGTCCATGGGGAACCAGACCGGGTCCTCGCTGATGATGTCGCCGGTCGGCTTGAGGGACGTGGCGAACATCCAGTACACGGGGAAGAGGAAGAGGACGAACAGCACCAGGGCCGTCGCGTTGGGCCAGAAGCGGCCGATGAACGAGCGCCTCACGAGTCTTCCCTCTCCTGCTTCATGACCATGCGGATGTAGTACGACGTCAGCCCCATCAGGACCAGGATCGTGAGCACGGAGATCGCCGCGCCCATGCCGTAGTGCTGGTTGCCGACGCCCTCGACGAAGGCGTAGACGGGGAGCGTCTCGGTGAGCCGGTCGGGGCCGCCGCCGTTGATCGCGTAGACGTGCGGGAACGCCTTGAAGATCCAGATGATCTCCAGGAATGTGGTGGCGAGCAGGAACGGCTTGATGAACGGGAAGGTCACGGAGGTGAAGGTGCGCCAGGCGCCGGCGCCGTCGAGCCCGGCGGCCTCGTACAGCTCCTTGGCGATCGTGGTCGTGGCGGCGTAGAGGTTGATCGCCACGAACGGGATCGACGTCCAGACGAGCATCACCGTGATCACGAAGAAGGTGGAGAACTGGCTGCTGGTCCAGGAGTAGTCGGCCATGGAGTGCCAGCCGAGCTTGTCGAGGATCCAGTTGACGACGCCGTAGCGCTCGGCGAACAGCCACTGGTAGACGGTGGTGGCCGCGATGATGGGCATCGCCCAGGCGAGCACGAGCGCCATCAGCAGGGTGAGCCGCATCTTGCGGCCGAGGCGGGCGAGCAGCAGCCCGACCAGGGTGCCGAGCAGCATGATCAGCGTGACGTTCACCGCGGTGAAGACCACGGTCCGGATCGTGACGCGCCAGAAGTCCTCGCCGCCGAGGACGTCGGTGTAGTTGTCGAAGCCGTTCCACTCGGTGAGGTGCTGGATCAGCTCCTTCATGCCGAGCTTCTGGAACGACAGGATGCCGTTCTTCACCAGCGGATAGCCCAGCAGCACGGCGGTGATCGCCAGTGCCGGCAACAGCAGCAGGTACGGGAGGGTGCCGGCCGATCCCTGGGCCTTGCGGTGGCGTCCGGGCGGTGGGGGTTGTGTCGTACGGGCGCGGCCTTTGGCCTTATCGGTGGCCGGCCTCGGTATCTGCACAGTCATGATGCGGCGATCTCTTCGGGACGAGGTGGTTTCGGACCCGCGGGTGCGGGCGGGGCCGGGTCGTACCCGGTCCCGCCCGCCCGATGACACTTACTCCTGCGCGAGGCGCTCGTTCAGATCGTCCTCGACCGACTCGGCCGCTTCCTCGTGGGACTTACCGTTGAGGAAGGCGGTCATGTAGGACTTGATGGGGTTGGGGGTGTTCTCCACCGCGCCCCACTCGGGGATGAGCGGGGTGGTGCCGCCGACGGCGGCGGCCGGCGCCGCGGCCTCGGCCGCCTCGTTGCCCTCCAGCTTCGACAGCAGCGCGTCCTTGTTGGGGATCACGCCGTTGGCGGCCGCGAGGGCGCCCTCGTGCTTGTCGGAGAGCGCGATCTTCAGGAACTCCTGGGCGAGCTCCTGCTTCTCGCTGCCCGCGGCGACGGCCAGGTTGGAGCCGCCGAGGAAGACGCTCTCGGGGGTGTCGGCGGTCTCACCGGGGATGGTGAAGTAGCCGATCTCCTTCTCGAAGTTCTTGTCCTTGCTCGCCTCGATGGCGATGCCGGACTCCCAGCCCATGCCGATGATCGCGCCGGTCTCGCCCTTGCCGAAGACCTCGCCCTGCTGCGGGGTGGCCTCGTCCTTGTCCTTGGGCGCCGTGGAGAAGTCGGCGTACTGCTTGTAGATGTCCATGGCCTGGCCGACCTTGGGGTCGGAGAGGTTGGAGACCCACTTGTCGCCGTCCTGCTTCACCAGCTCGGCGTCCTGGCCGATGAGCAGGCCGTCGAAGAAGTACCAGTTCTGGCCGGGCATGTAGATCGGCTCGGCGTCAGTGTTCTTCTCGATCTTCTCGAACGCCGCGAAGAGGTCGTCACGGGTCTTGGGGAGTTCCGTGATGCCGGCTTCCTCGAAGATCGACTTGTTGTACATCACCACCCTGTTGGCGAAGAACCACGGGACGGCGTACTGCTTGCCCTCGTAGATCGACGACTCGTTGAGGGACTCGGTCCACTCGGTGCCGATCTCGTCCTTCAGCCCGGTCAGGTCGGCCAGGCCGCCGGTCGCCGCGTAGGCGGGCGTCTGGGTGTTGCCGACCTCGACCACGTCGGGCGGACTCTCCTCGGACAGCGCGGTGGTCAGCTTCTGCTGAATACCGTTCCACTGCTGCACCTTGTATTCGAGCTTCGCGCCCGTCTTCTTCTCGAACTCGGCCTGGACGTCCTTCAGCCAGTCGTCCGGTGTGGAGCCGTCCATGGCCCAGAAGGTGAGCGTCTCGCCCTTGAACGACCCGGGGCCACTGCCCTTGTCGTCGTCCTCGCCACCATCGTCAGAACCGCAGGCGGCGAGGCTTGCCACCAGGCCAGCCGCCGCCAGCACCGCTACCGCCGTGCGCTTCACGTCACCCTCCTCAACATGCCGGCCCACGCCCCCCTGCCGTCTTTCGCCAGCGATTCGCCACCGAAAAGTCCTTGCTCCCGGACCCTGCCCGTGGAGTGGACTTGTGGTCTTTAATGGTTTAGACCAGGTTGACGGTCTTGGTCTGGACCAATCGTGGAACGAAGCCTGGCCTAGACCAATGAGGGTGTCAAGGGTGTGCGGCCTGCTGGTTCGGCTTCCGTTACCGGACCGACATGTGAGCTATCCCGTCACCCCGCGAGTGCACCGACGGGTGACGAGCCGTGCCAGGATGTGAGCCGCTACCAGACGGAGGAGTCATGAGGACGAACGCCGGACCGGCCGAGGGAACGTCGGCTGCGACGGTACCGGCAGCCGACGAGCCGGGACGCGCCGGGGGGAGCACCGGGCGGACCACCCGCGTGCCCAAGTACTACCGGCTCAAGCGGCATTTGCTGGAAATGACCGAGACCCTGCCTCCCGGCACCCCGGTGCCGCCGGAGCGCACACTCGCCTCCGAGTTCGACACCTCCCGTACGACCGTGCGCCAGGCGCTGCAGGAGCTGGTCGTGGAGGGGCGGCTGGAGCGGATCCAGGGCAAGGGCACGTTCGTGGCCAAGCCCAAGGTCTCGCAGGCCCTGCAACTGACCTCGTACACCGAGGACATGCGCGCCCAGGGCCTCGAACCCACGTCGCAGCTGCTGGACATCGGCTACGTCACCGCCGGCGACCAGCTCGCCGAGCGGCTCGACATCACCCCCGGCGGGCGCGTGCTGCGCATCGAGCGGCTGCGGCTGGCCAACGGCGAGCCGATGGCGATCGAGACCACCCACCTGTCGGCGAAGCGCTTCCCCGCGCTGCGCCGCAGCCTGGTCAAGCACTCCTCGCTCTACACCGCGCTCGCCGAGGTCTACGACGTCCACCTGGCCGAGGCCGAGGAGACCATCGAGACCTCGCTGGCCACACCCCGCGAGGCGGGGCTGCTGGGCACCGACACCGGCCTGCCGATGCTGATGCTCTCGCGCCACTCCGTCGACACGCACGGCGAGCCGGTGGAGTGGGTCCGCTCGGTCTACCGCGGCGACCGCTACAAGTTCGTCGCCCGCCTCCGCCGC
>NZ_JACBXC010000344.1 GCF_013870535.1 Streptomyces phytophilus
TCGGCGCGTACGGCGGCGGCGGGCCGGGCGGCGGGATCCCCGGCGGGTTCCGCCGCGAGTTCCCCGCCGAGGAAGCGGGCGACGGCCAGCGGGTGGGGGTGCTCGAAGACCAGGGTGGCGGGCAGCCGCAGGCCGGTCGCCTCACCGAGCCGGTTGCGCAGCTCGACGGCCAGCAGCGAGTCCATGCCGCGCTGCCGGAACGGCGTCTTGTCGGTGAGGTCCGCCTGCTCCGCGGCGCCGGGCCGCTGTCCGAGGACGGCGGCCAGACAGCTGTGGACGACCGCCAGCAGCTCCTTCTCGCGCTCCTCGGGCGCAAGACCGGCCAGCCGCTGCGCGAGCGGCGACCCTTCGCGTACGGGCCCGGCCGCCTCCTGCTCCTTCGCCGGCCGCTGTTCCGCGGCGATCTCCGCGAGCAGCGGGCTCGGCCGGGCGGAGGTGAAGACGGGCAGGAACCGTTCCCAGTCGACGTCCGCGAGGGCCACGAACGTCTCGTCGTGGTCGAGCGCCTGCCCCAGCCCGGCGAGCGCCGTCTCCGGGTCGAGCAGCGGCAGCCCCTGCCTGCGCAGGAACTCCGGATCGACCGCGTCGGGCAGCGTGTTGCTGCCCCACACGCCCCAGGCCACGGAGGTGGCGGGCAGCCCTCGCGCGCGGCGCTGCTCGGCGAACGCGTCCAGCCAGGTGTTGGCCGCGGCGTACGCCCCGTGGTCACCGCTGCCCCACACGCCGGCGATGGACGAGAAGAGCACGAACGCCTCCACCGGATGGTGCGCCAGCAGCTCGTCCAGATGCCGCGCGCCCGCGACCTTGGCCGCGACGACCTCGTGGAACTCCTCGACGGTCAGCGCGTCCAGCGAGCCGAGCCGCATCGCCGCCGCCGCGTGGATCACCGTCCCGACCCGGACGCCGTCCGCGTCGAGGCGGCGTACGAGGTCCGCGACCGCGTCCCGGTCGCCCACGTCGCAGGCGGCGACGGTGACCCGCGCGCCCTCCTCCTCGATCCCGGCCACCCACTCCGCGACGCCGTCGGCCGTCCCGTCGCGGCGGCTGACGAGCACGAGGTGCTCCGCACCGGCACCGACCAGCCACCGCGCGATGTGCGGGCCGAGGGCACCGGTGCCGCCGGTGACGAGGGTGGCGTGGCGGGGGCGGTAACCGGCCCCGGGCGGCGGGGCGGTGAGCGGGGCGCGGGTCAGGCGGGGCACGTGGCCGCCGCCGTCGCGGATGGCGAGGTGGGGTTCGTGGTCGGGGTCGGTCCGTCCGGCCAGGTGCTGGACGAGATGGGTGTAGTGGTGGGGCCTTGCGTCGGCGGGGAGGTCGACGAGCCCTGCGACGTGCTCGGGGTGTTCGAGCGCGGCGACCCGCCCGAGACCCCAGGTCTGGGCGTGGTCGGGGTCGGGGGGCGGGTCCTGGGGCGTGGCCCGTACGGCGTGGGTGGTGACCGTCCACAGGGGGGCGGCGGGGTGCCGCTGCCGGTCGTGGAGACGGGTCAGGAGGGCCGCGGGGTCGGGGTCGAGATTGAGGATGCCGACGGCGGCGGGGTGTTGGGGGTCGGTGGTGACGGCGGCACCGGCGGCTTCGAGGGCCGCGACCAGGGCGGCGGGCGCGGATGCCTCGGGCGGGGGGAGGAGCAGCCAGGTGCCGGTGAGCGCGGGCGGGGCGGCGAGCGGTGTGTGGGGGCGCCAGGTGACGGTGTAGCGCCAGGAGTTGAGCGTGTCGTGCGTCGACCTGGTGGCGAGGGGCGCGGCGAGCCAGAGGTGTTCGTGCTGGAAGGGGTAGGTGGGGAGGTCGGCGGGTGGGGCGGTGGTGTCGGGGGCGGCGTCGAGGCCGTGGGCGTGGGTGTGGGCGAGTGCGAGGGCGAGGCGGTGGGGGGTGTCGTCGTCGCGGTGGAGGGTGGCGTGGGTGACGGCGTCCGCGTCGGCCTGGTCGATGGTGTCTTCGACGGCGGTGAGGAGACCGGGGTGAGGGCTGGGTTCGAGGAAGTGCCCGTAGCCGTCGGCGAGGAGCGCCTGAACCGTCTGATGGAAGCGGACCGGCGAACGCAGGTTGGTGAACCAGTAGTCCGGGGTGAGAGTGGTGGTGTCGACCGGTCCTGCGGTGACGGTGGAGTAGAACGGGATGTCGGCGGCCCGGGGTTCGATGCCCGCGAGACGCGCCTCCAGATCCGCTTCCAGCGGTTGGACCAGCGGGGTGTGCGAGGCGTACGTCACCGGGATACGGCGGTGGCGGACGTCGTTCCGTACGCAGTGCTCCTGCACCGCGTCCAGCGCCGCCGCGGGGCCTGCGACGACCACGGCAGCGGGTCCGTTGACCGCCGCGACCGACACGTCTCCCGAGACACCGCAGTCCTTGAACAGCGCGTCGGCACCGCCCTCGTCCAGCGCTACGGACAGCATCCCGCCCGTACCCGCCAAAGCTGTGAGTGCCTGGGACCGCTGGGCGACCACCCGCGCCGCGTCCTCCAGACTCAACGCCCCCGCGACATGCGCGGCAGCGATCTCACCCTGGGAGTGTCCGATGACCGCATCGGGGCGAACCCCGTGGTGCTCCCACCAGCGGGTCAGCGCCACCATCACCGCCCACAGCGCAGGTTGGACGACCTCCACCGGCTCCAGCGCAGCCGGATCGTTGCCGGTCAGCACGTCGAGCAGATCGAAATCCGCGTACGGGGCCAGCGCCCGCGCGCACTCCTTGAGTGCCTCCGCGAACACCGGCGACTCGGCGAACAAGCGGGCACCCATGCCCACCCACTGCGACCCCTGCCCCGGGTAGACGAACACCGTCCCGCCGGGCACTCCCCGCCCGGTCACCACACCCGGATGCGGTACGCCGTCCGCCAACGCCTCCAGCCCCGCCAGCAGTTCCTGCCGCCCCTCCCCGACGACCACCGCGTGCCGGGACAACCGCGCCCGCGTCCGCAACGCCGCCGCCACCGCTTCGGGCTCCAGCTCGGGGTGCTCCACGAGATGCCCGCGCACCGTCCCGGCGTACGCGCGCAGCGCCGCGTCTCCCTGCGCGGACAGCGGCACCCCCACGGGTCCCGCCGCTGCCGCCGCCGGGAGTTCGGGCTCCGGCTCGGGCTGTTCGAGGATGACGTGCGCGTTGGTGCCGCTGACGCCGAACGACGAGACCGCCGCCCGCCGCGGCCTGTCCACCTCCGGCCACGCGCGGGCATCGGTCAGGAGCGATACGCCCCCGGCCGCCCAATCCACATGCGGCGTCGGCTCGTCCACATGCAGCGTCGCGGGCAACTCCCCATGCCGCATCGCCTGGACCATCTTGATGATCCCCGCCACACCCGCCGCCGCCTGCGCGTGCCCGATGTTCGACTTGATCGACCCCAGCCACAGCGGCCGGTCCTCGCTACGCCCCCGGCCGTACGTCGCAAGCAGCGCCTCGGCCTCGATCGGGTCACCCAGCGTCGTCCCCGTACCGTGCGCCTCCACGGCATCGACGTCAGCCAGGCCCAGCCCGGCGCTGTCGAGGGCCGCGCGGATCACGCGCTGCTGGGAAGGCCCGTTGGGCGCCGTCAGACCGTTGCTCGCACCGTCCTGATTCACCGCAGAGCCGCGTACGACCGCCAGCACCCGGTGGCCCTTCCGGCGCGCCACCGACAGCCGTTCCAGGACCAGTACGCCGACGCCCTCGGCCCAGCCCGTACCGTCCGCACCCGCCGCGAACGACTTGCACCGGCCGTCCGCCGACAACCCCCGCTGCCGACTGAACTCCACAAATGTCCCCGGGCTCGCCATCACCGTCACCCCGCCGGCGAGCGCCATCTCGCACTCACCCGTACGCAGCGACTGCGCCGCCAAATGCAGCGCCACCAGCGACGAAGAACACGCCGTATCCACCGTCACCGCAGGACCTTCCAGCCCGAACGCGTACGACACCCGCCCCGACGCCACGCTCGCCTGCGTCCCGGTCAGCACATGGCCCTCGACGCCCTCGGCGCCGGCGTCCACGCCGACCGCGTAGTCGTGGTACATCAGGCCCGTGAAGACGCCGGTGCGGCTGCCGCGCAGCGCGGCCGGGTCGATGCCCGCCCGTTCGAACGCCTCCCAGCTCGTCTCCAGCAGCAGCCGCTGCTGCGGGTCCATCGCCAGCGCCTCGCGCCGCGACAGCCCGAAGAGCCCGGGGTCGAAGTCCCCGGCCCCGTAGAGGAAGTGCCCCGCCCGGGTGTGCGAGGTGCCCGGCCGGTCCCGGTCGGGGTGGAACAGCCCGTCGAGGTCCCAGCCCCGGTCGGTGGGGAACGGGCCCAGGCCCTCCCGCCCTTCGGTCACCAGCCGCCACAGGTCCTCGGGCGAGGCGACGCCGCCCGGGTAGCGGCAGGCCATGCCGACGATGACGACCGGGTCGTCGGCGGCGGCCCCGCCGCCGGCCGGCGGGGGCGTGGCGTCGGAGCCGGGGCCCGCGGTGTCGTCGCCGAGCAGGAAGGCGGTGAGGGCGTGCGGCGTCGGGTAGTCGAAGGCGAGGGTCGTCGGCAGCCGCCGGCCGACGGCGTCGGCGAGGCGGTTGCGCAGTTGCACGGCGGTCAGCGAGTCGAAGCCGAGGCTCTTGAACGTCTGGCCCGGCTCGATCGGCTCCGCCGAGCCGTGGCCGAGGACGGCCGCCGCCTGTTCCCGTACGAGCAGCAGCGCCTCGCGCTCCCGCTCGGCCGGCGGCATGGCCGCCCAGCGCGAGGCGGGAGTGTCGCCGTCCGCGGCCGGGGCCGCGGCGGGCCGGCGGGCGGGCGGCCGGACCAGGTCCCGCAGCACGGCCGGTACCTCGCCGTCGCCGCCGCGGTCGCCGAAGGCGCCGAGGCCGAGCCGGGCGGCGATGAGGTGCGGCGGGGCGTCGGTGTCCGCGGCGGCCGTGGCCGCGTCGAAGAGGGCGAGCGCGTGGTCGCTGCCGAGGGGCGTGACGCCGGTACGGGCCATGCGCCGGATCCCGGCGTCGCCGAGGTGCCGTGTCATGCCGCTGGCTTCCGCCCACAGCCCCCAGCCGATCGAGCGGGTACGGGGCCGGTGGTGGGCGAGTGCGTCGAGGAAGGCGTTGGCGGCGGCGTAGTTCGCCTGGCCGGGGGCGCCGAGCGTGGCGGTGGTGGAGGAGAAGAGGACGAGCGCCGGGAGGTCGGGCAGGTCGGCGGTGGCGCGGTGGAGCGCGAGCGCCGAGTCGGCCTTGGCGGCGAGGACCGCGTCCAGGCGCTCCGGGGTGAGGTTGGTGATCAGGGCGTCGTCGAGCACCCCGGCGGCGTGCACGACGGCCGTCAGCGGGCGGGCCGCGGCGGTGGCGTCGATC
>NZ_JACBXC010000345.1 GCF_013870535.1 Streptomyces phytophilus
TTCGTGCGGCCGGGCCGGTGGCGGTAGATTGTGACCTGGGCCACGTGGATTGGGCGTAACGCTGTGCGGGAAGGCGCGATGACCTAAGAGGTGGTGGCGCACGTATCGCGGTTCCGCCTCTACGCCGGTGGTCCATCCCCGCCACCGGTCGTTCCCATCGTTTCGAGAGGTTGTTCGTGTCGGCCAGCACATCCCGTACGCTCCCCCCGGAGATCGCCGAAGCTGAGTCCGTGATGGCACTCATCGAGCGGGGGAAGGCCGAAGGGCAGATCGCCGGTGATGACGTGCGTCGTGCCTTCGAGGTTGACCAGATTCCGCCCACCCAGTGGAAGAGCGTCCTGCGCAGCCTCAATCAGATCCTCGAAGAGGAGGGTGTGACACTGATGGTCAGTGCCGCAGAGGCGCCCAAGCGCACCCGTAAGAGCGTGCCGGCGAAGACCCCGGCGAAACGGACCGCCACCAAGGCGGTCGCCAAGCAAGCCGTCCCCGCCAAGACCGCGACGAAGAAGCCGACGGCCACGGCCACGGCGCACGCGGTCCAGGAGGCCCCCATGGACGATCCGGTGCCCGCGGGCCTGGGCGACCCGGCGGACGAGCCGGAGAAGAAGGCCGCCGCCAAGAAGACCACCGCAAAGAAGGCGGCCGCCAGGAAGACCGCGGCGAAGAAGGCCCCGGCCAAGAAGGCGGCCGGCAAGAAGGCCGCGGGCAAGGACGGCGCGTCCGACGGCCCGGAAGACGGCCCCCTGGAGAAGGAGGAGCCGCCCGCCGCCGAGGCCGAGGCCGAGGGCTTCGTGCTCTCCGACGAGGACGAGGACGACGCCCCCGCCCAGCAGGTCGCCGCGGCCGGTGCCACCGCCGACCCGGTCAAGGACTACCTGAAGCAGATCGGCAAGGTCCCCCTGCTCAACGCCGAGCAGGAGGTGGAGCTCGCCAAGCGCATCGAGGCCGGTCTCTTCGCCGAGGACAAGCTCGCCGCCGCCGACAAGCTGGCGCCCAAGCTCCGCCGCGAGCTGGAGATCATCGCCGAGGACGGCCGCCGCGCCAAGAACCACCTGCTGGAGGCCAACCTCCGCCTCGTGGTCTCCCTGGCCAAGCGCTACACGGGCCGCGGCATGCTCTTCCTGGACCTCATCCAGGAGGGCAACCTCGGTCTGATCCGCGCTGTCGAGAAGTTCGACTACACCAAGGGCTACAAGTTCTCCACGTACGCCACCTGGTGGATCCGGCAGGCGATCACCCGCGCGATGGCCGACCAGGCCCGCACCATCCGCATCCCGGTGCACATGGTCGAGGTCATCAACAAGCTGGCCCGCGTGCAGCGCCAGATGCTCCAGGACCTGGGCCGCGAGCCCACCCCGGAGGAGCTGGCCAAGGAGCTGGACATGACCCCGGAGAAGGTCATCGAGGTCCAGAAGTACGGCCGCGAGCCCATCTCCCTGCACACCCCGCTGGGCGAGGACGGCGACAGCGAGTTCGGCGACCTCATCGAGGACTCCGAGGCGGTCGTCCCGGCCGACGCGGTCAGCTTCACCCTGCTGCAGGAGCAGTTGCACTCCGTCCTCGACACGCTCTCCGAGCGGGAGGCGGGCGTGGTCTCCATGCGCTTCGGGCTCACCGACGGGCAGCCCAAGACCCTGGACGAGATCGGCAAGGTGTACGGCGTCACGCGCGAGCGCATCCGCCAGATCGAGTCCAAGACCATGTCGAAGCTGCGGCACCCGTCGCGCTCCCAGGTGCTGCGCGACTACCTCGACTGAGCCGAGTGGCTTCCACGCCCCCGACCTGCCGTGCCGCGGGTCGGGGGCGTTTTTCCCGGCCCGCCGCCCGCCGCCGCCCACCGTGCCGGCGATACGTGCAGAAGACGGTACGTATCCGTGAACTCTCCGGGAATTGACGCGACTTGCCGGGCATGACAATCTCGGATGCCCAGGGAGGACATGACTCATGAGTAGTGCCATGCCGTGGCACGCGGACCATCCTGTGCTGAGTGCCTTACGCCGTCGCCGGGAAAAGGGACATACGCACGACAAGCCCGTGGACGACCTCAAGATCGGGCTGGCCGTCGAGGGGGGCGGCATCCGCGGCGTCGTCTCGGCCGCGATGCTCTGCGCCCTTGAGGATTCCGGGCTCAATCAGGCGTTCGACACCATATACTCCGCTTCTTCCGGTGCCATCAACAGCGCCTACTTTCTCAACGGCGAGACGTGGTATCCGCTTTCGATCTACTACGACGACCTCGCCACCCGGACGTTCGTCGACTTCCGGCGCGTGCTGCGCGGCCGCATCATGGACCTGGACTACGCGTTCGAGGTCGTGGACAACGTCAAGCCGCTGGGGTACGAGAAGGTCATCGCCGCCCCGACCAGGCTCCACGTCGCCGTCACCCTCGTCGACGAGATCCGCACCGAGGCCGTCACCGACTTCACCTCCCGCGCGGATCTGCGCGCCGCCCTCGTCGCCAGCGCCTGGCTGCCCGTCGCGCTGCGCGGTACGGCCGACTTCCGCGGCTCCCGGGCGGTCGACGGCGGCGTCCTGACCCCGCACCCGTACAAGCTGGCGCTGGCGGACGGCTGCACCCACGTGCTGTCCCTGAGCACCCGCCCCATCCAGCCGCCCGCGCAGAAGCTGTCGGTCTCGCAGCGCTGGGCGATCCGCCATCTCGACCGCATCCGCGACGGCCTCGGCCGGGGCTACGGCCAGGCCATCGCCGACTACCGGGACGAGCGCGTCATGCTGCAGCGGCGGATGACCGAGCCCGGGGACGCCCCGTACGTGCTCGACATCGCGCCGCTGTCGTGGATGCCGCAGGTCAAGCGGCACGAGCTGGATCCCGGCCGGATTCTCGGCGGTGCCCGCGGCGGGTACGAGGTGATGTACTGCGCCGTCGAAGGCAAAGACCCCGCGCTGATAAGGAACGGCCGCATTCGCGCCGTACCCCAACTGACCATCGTGACGAAGGACGATGCCAACAACCGGCAGCGCGCGTAATCTCCGCGCGATCATCCGCGCCTTATCCTCTGCTGTGCCCGCGCAGGGCGCGGCAGGGGCGGCGACGCGGGAAGAGACCGAGTTATGCGAGTGGGGCCGCGAGGACTGGAGCCGGGTCTTTTTCGGCCTGCCGTTCGAAGCGCACAGTTTCAGCGGCGAGTTCGAGCAGTCGTGGGAATCGGTCATCGAGCAGCTGACCCGCTGGCGTACGGAATTCGCCACCCGCCCCGCGCCGGTCCGCGGCGAGTTCCGGGCGGTCGGCGGATATCTCGGCCTGCTCCTCCTCACCCTGGTGTCGCTGGCCCACTCCTACCAGCGCCGCTACGACCAGGGTGAGCGCACGCCGCACGACTGCGCGGCCCTGTGCGTGCCGGCGGTCGCGGACCCGGCGGTGCGGGAGGCCATCCGGACGCTGTACGCACCCGACACCCCGATCCCCGACGTGGAGGGCAGCGCGGACGGCGACGCCGCGACGCTCGACGCGTGGCGCGATGTCGACGTCGAGACCCTGCGCTTCCACCGCCACGGCACCACGTCGTTCATCCTGACGGGCCTCCCGCTGCGCCAGGCGCACGGCAGGCGCATCCCGTTCGCCCTCAAGTGCATCGTCTACCCCTATCTGCGGGTGCCGACCATCGTCCGGGCCACCCGCGACTACCGCTCCTCCTACGGCGACGTGCACGCGGGGCAGGAGGCGGTGACCGAGGCGCTGCCGCTGGCCCGCGCGTGGGCGAGCAGCGGGCGGTGGATCCTGATGGACTTCGTGCCCGGCGAGACCCTCGCCGAGTATCTGAGCCACCGGCCGGCCAGCCCGCGCATACGGCTCGACCTGCTGCGCGACCTCGGGCCCCGGCTGCTGGGGGTGCTGGACGAACTCGACCGGTGCGGCCTGCGCCACGGCGACCTCTCCCCGTCCAACATCATCCTCAGCGGCCCGGGTTCGGAATCCGGAGGCGGTACGGGCGCGGGGGAGCGCCGCTTCGTCCTCATCGACCTCGGCGTCAACTACCTGTACTCCCACACGGTCCCCGGCTCCGGCGGCCCGGACGCGGCGTTCGTGGCGCCCGAGGTGCGCAGCGAGACCATGGTGGTCGACCCCCGGCAGGCCGACCTGTACGCGGTCGGGCAGCTCCTCGTCGCGATCGGCGGCGGGCACCGCGAGACGGCCGGGACGGGCGCGGGCGCCGTGACCGTACCCGACGCCTTCTACGCCGAGACGCCCCTGCTGGCCCGCTTCGTCGAGGACCTCACCGACCGGGTCCCGGAGAACCGGCTGCTGCTCTTCCGGCCCACGCCGGGGGAGCGGCTCTATCCTCAACTGCTGCACTTCTACGAGGAGGAGCTGGCGGCCGTCGAGGCGACCCGCGCGCAGAGCGCCGGCACCCGCTTCGTCCGGCTGTACACGCCGCTCGCGGGGGCGCCGCGGCAGCAGCTCCAGATGTGGCGGATCCGGCGCACCCAGTCGCTCTACCACGACGCGCGGCGCGGCATGCACGTGCGGTGGCTGCTGTTCTTCTCCTGGCTGTCGGCCGCGGCCTGGTACGTCGCGGCCTGGGTCGTCATCACGTACTGGCTGCGCGACCTCGACTGGGACTGGGGCAACAACTACATCACCCTGCTGCAGCGCACCAACAGCGCGGGCGAACAGGAACTTCCGCTGCTCGACGGGCTGCGGCTGGACGGCTACACCATCCCCGACCACTCCGCCAACGGCCCGGTGCGGCTGGTCGGCATGAGCTTCCTGCTGGCCGGTGCCCGGTACTACCAGAACCTCTTCGCCGGGCTCACTCCGCTGGTCGCGGGCCGCGGGCAGGGACGGCTGAGCCGGCGGGCCGTCCTGGCCGAGGTCTCGATGCGGCTGTTCACCCTCATCCCCGCCGTGCTGGTGCTGTCGACCACGCTGTTCCACCGCGACTGGTGGCCCATCTGCACCGCGATCGGCATCCTGTCCACCGCGCTGTGCAACGCCGCCTGCCTGGTCTTCGCCCGCGCCGCCATCGCCGAGGCGCGCGGCAGGCAGCTGGGTACGGTGCCGCAGGGCCGGATCGCCGGCCTCGACGCGCTCTACAGCTGGACGCTGACGGCCGGCTTCTACTGCGTGGCCTGCTGGGGCATCGGGCTGTCGATCTACGTGGGCACCGCGAAGGACGTGTACATCTACGCCGGCTCGGTGGCCGCCATCAACGTGGTGATCTTCTACATCGCGAGGTGCAGCGGCTCCGCCGCCGACGAGGTGCGCACCATCCTGACCCGCGCCTGCCTC
>NZ_JACBXC010000346.1 GCF_013870535.1 Streptomyces phytophilus
CCGCTCGACGGTGTTGTTGTAGGTGCCCAGCTGTGACCGCGGAACTGCCCTTGCCCGTACGGCGGGAGCCCCCGGTTCCGCGGCAGTCCGGGCAGCGGTCCGGGCAGCACCCCGAAGAGGATGCCGAGCGGCACCCCGAGAACTCCGGAGAGCCCCGATGACCGTCCGCGTGCTGCTCGCCGACGACCAGGCCCTGCTGCGGGCGACGTTCCGGATGCTCGTCGACTCGTACGCCGACCTGGAGGTCGTCGCCGAGGCCGCCGACGGCGCCGAGGCCGTGGAACTCGCCCGCGCCCACCGCCCCGACGTCGCCGTCCTGGACATCCGCATGCCCGGCACCGACGGCCTCGCCGCGACCGAGGCGATCTGCGCCGACCCGGAGCTGACGGACGTGCGCGTGCTCGTCCTCACCACGTTCCAGACGGACGAGCACGTGGCCCGCGCGCTGCGCGCCGGCGCCGGCGGCTTCCTCGGCAAGGACGCCTCCGCGGACGAACTCGTCGACGCCATCCGCACCGTCGCCGCCGGTGACGCGCTGCTGTCGTCGGCCGCCACCCGCGCGCTCATCGCCCGCTTCCTCGCCACTCCGGAGCCGGGCACCGCCCGGGCCGTACCGGAGGACCTGGCGGTGCTCACCGCCCGGGAGCGCGAGGTGACGGCGCTGGTCGCGCAGGGGAAGTCCAACGCCGAGATCGCCGCGGAGCTGGTCGTCAGCCCGCTGACCGTACGCACCCACGTGCAGCGCGCGAAGACGAAGCTGGCCGCCCGCGACCGCGCCCAACTCGTGGTCCTCGCCTACCAGTCGGGACTGGTGCGGTCCCGGGAGTGAGCCGCGGGACGGGCCGCGCCCCGGCGGGAAGCGGAAGCGGCCCGGGGAGGGGTCTCCCCGAGCCGCGACGGCATTTCGGACAGTGTGCGGATGCCCGAGCAAAGAGATCGCGATGCGGCGATCTCACGCACCACCGCCCCGGCGCGGCCGCCAGTCGAGCGCGGGCGCATGGTTCAGAATCTCGTTCTCCAAGTGCTGCAGCGCGGGCCGGGGATCGATACCCAGCTCCTCCGCCAGCCTGCGCTGGTTGGTGCGCAGCACCGCGAGGGCGTCGGCCTGCCGGCCGGCCCGGTACAGCGCCAGGCTGAGCAGCTCGCAGCCGTATTCACGCAGCGGATGCGCCTGCGTGAACGCCTCCAGCTCGGCCACCGCCATCTCGTGGGCGCCCACCGCGAGCAGCGCGGCGCACCGCCCCTCGATGACCGACAGCCGAAGCTCCTCCAGCCGGGCGACCTCGGGCCGTACGTACGTGGTGTCGGCCACCTCCGCGTACGCCTGACCCCGCCACAGCATGAGACCGGCTTCTAATTCACGCAGCGCCTCTTGGGGCTTGCCTCTGTCGAGGGCCTCCCAGCCGGCGCCGGCGCGCTCGCTGAACCGGTGCACGTCGACCTCGACGACGTGGTTGTCCAGCAGATAGCCGCGACCGTAGGTGCGGAGCACGGTCGCGGAGGTGCGCGGGGCGCGGTTGGGTTCGAGGACGCGGCGCAGGTTGGCCACGTACGCCTGCAGTGAGGTGATCGCCGAGGGCGGCGGGTTGCCGTTCCACAGCTCCTCGACGATGACGTCGACCGCCACCGGTTGGCCCACCTTGCTGACCAGCAGGGCGAGCAGGGCACGCTGCTTGGGGGCGCCCAGGTCCAGCAGTCGGCCGCCGACGACGGCCTCGATGGGACCAAGGGCCCGGAACTCCGCCATGGGCCGGGGCGGGGCCGGGGTCATGGACGGCTGTGCGGGGCTCCAGCGGATCGGGCGCGACGGGGTCGGGGGCGCGGTCGGCGGCGCCTCCGGACGAGCCGGCCCGCTGGGCGTTCCGACGACGAGGGGTGACGGAGTGGCTTCGAGTTCGCGATCGAGTTCCTTGGCGAAATACACCTTCAATATCTCGTTGGCGCGGCGGAGTTCCTGAACCTCGCGCTCCAGCTCCGCGATGCGCCGCGCATCTCCGGTACCGGTTCCCATCCGCTGCCCGCCCTCGGAGTGGGACTGGCAGCTTCCACCCGATCCAGCGCCGATAACCATCGTGTCGACGTTGGTTCTGTCGTTCGTCATCTCTGAACTCCCAACATCTCACCGCCTTTTCCGGGGCGCCTGACCAGGGCCGGGTGTCGGCCCGGCCAGGCTGCCGGCCGTACAGCCAAGCAAGATCCGGTCACCGTACGTTCCGTGCGGTGTACGCGAGTGGTGCTGCGTGGCGCTCTGGGGATCACTCCCACGCCGCGGCATGACTGCGGCCCGTCCGTGCGGCAGCGCCATGGGTGTGCGCTGCCGGATCACAGGACGGGCCGCGGAGACGACGTGCGCCGCGTGAGGGAGCGAAGGCGCCGCAATGATTTGCTGCCGGAAAGCAGCAATCTCAACTGGAGTTTCGTCACATTCGACTTTTGCCGGATTTGGCGGCCAGCGAATCTCGGCCTGGCCGTCTGGCCAGTGGCCGGGTTCCGGACCTGCGTCGATCGTTAGCATTTCTGCTGCCCCCGTGTTTGTTGTCCAGTCCCCCGAGACTGGCCGGGGGTCAGCGTAGCCGTGAACGCTAATCCAGTCAAGGCCCGGCAATGCGGGCCCCGGCTTTACGCGGCCGATACACAACGCAATGGATCTCCGGCTGCCGAACACCGAGAGCAACGATCGATCTGGGGGCTTCGACGCTTTTCTCACCGGCTATTCGATCTCAACATCGCAATGGGGGGTTGTCAACACCGTTCCTGCGGTGATGGCGCCCCCTTGATCCCGTATCGGCCTGTTCCCGCACGTCGAAGGTCTGATCGATTACTCCACAGGGGCAGAGGGGCAAGGTCCTGCCATCCTCCGCGAGATAGCAGGAAGTTGCTAGAAGGGTGCACTGCCGGGACGTTTTTGCAAGATCGACCAGGGCTCCTCTCCCATCGTCGCGGAGGGGACGGATGCCCAGGTGGACGGGGCTGTGGAAGGGGGGAGAGTGTGGAGCTTCCGGTTCCGTTTCAGGCCGGCCGGGGCCGTGGCCGTAGACCTCGTGTCAGCACCGCCGGAGCCCTCCGCGCGGGTAGCAGAGCGTGACGGCAGCCCCGGCCGCGGGCCGCGCGCGAGCTGCCGCCGGAGGGTGGGAGGGAAGGTAAGATCTGCAAAGTCAGGAATGAAATTTCATTCCGCTCGCCGGGGCTCGAACGCATACCGCTCCCGGGCTGGTCAACGACCTGTCCCGAGGCCGACGCCCACCTTTCCCTTACGGGATTCAGGCGATTATTGCGACGAAATAATCCGGAGTTCTCCGAGGGGTCACCGAAGTCGCGGAGCGGCCTCGTTGCGGGACGCTTCGCCAGACGTTCCCCTGCCGTTTCCTATTGCCGGGTGCGGTGAATCGAATCTTCCGCAACGGCAGGGCAGGGTGGCCGGTTCTTTGCAATGAGAGCGGGAGTAGAATCGGTCCGGAGGGTGTGGGGAGCCGCGGCGCTGGGGATACCGCGGAGTGGGCGGTGACCGGCGAACCACCGGTGGCGGCGCGGGCCTTGGGGGAGGGGCCGCGAACCGGAGGCGTATCCGGGAGCCGTACCGCGAGGGGGGTGCGGTTTGTCTATTTTGCCCCTTCCCGGGTCGAAGCAAGCAAGAGACCTCATATACATGACAGTTGGCGGCCCCGAAATGTGACAGACGATCATGAATTTTTTTCCGGGAGACCCCACGCGGCCCTCGCGTGCCTCTTCCGGCAGCGGGGTCACATTCCCCCGGCGACCGCTGTCATGAGCGTGAAAGACGCACGTCCGTCACACGCGACGAGGAGACGACCGTGGCAGCACAGAGCGCGGATGCAGCCGCCGGGCCGGGCCCGGGGACGACCGGGGCAGCGGGGCCGGACCCCAGGCGGTGGCTCGTCCTCGTCGTCATCTGCGTCGCGCAGCTCATGGTGGTCCTCGATGTGACGATCATGAATCTCGCCCTCCCGTCGGCGCAGGAGGACCTGGGGTTCTCGCTCGCCAACCGGCAGTGGGTCGTGACCGCGTACGCGCTGGCGTTCGGCAGTCTGCTGCTCTTCTGCGGCCGGCTCGTCCTCCTCTTCGGCCTCAAGCGGAGCTTCCTCGTGGGCCTCGTCGGCTTCGCCGGCTCCTCCGCCGTCGGCGGCGCCGCGACCGGCTTCGAGATGCTGGTCGCCGCCCGCGCGGGCCAGGGCGTCTTCGCCGCGCTCCTCGCGCCGGCCACCCTCACGCTGCTGAGCACGACCTTCACCGACCCCCGGGAGAAGGGCAGGGCGTTCGGCGCGTACGGCGCGGTCGCGGCCAGCGGCGCGGGCCTCGGCCTGATCATCGGCGGGGCGCTCACCTCGGGTTTGTCCTGGCGCTGGTGCATGTTCGTCAACCTGCTCTTCGCCGGCGTCGCGCTGCTGGGCGCGGGGCTGCCGATCGGCCGCGACGCGGCCGCCACCGGCCCGCGCACCAAGCTCGACCTCCCCGGCGTCGTCCTGGTGTCGGGCGCGATGTTCTGCGTCGTCTACGGCTTCTCCCACGCCGCGAACGAGGACTGGAGCACCCCGCAGACCTGGGGCTTCCTCGTCGCCGGCGGAGTGCTTCTGCTCGCCTTCGCGGCCCGGCAGGCGCGTGCGGCGCACCCGCTGCTGCCGCCGCGCGTCGTCCTCGACCGCAACCGCGGCGGTGCGTACCTGCTGATGCTGTTCGTCGGCGCCGGCATGTTCGGGTTCTTCCTCTTCCTCATCTACTACATGCAGACCACGCTCGACTACTCGGCGCTCACCTCGGGCGTCGCCCTGCTGCCGATGGTCGTGCTCACCGCCGTGGCCGTGAACATCGGCAACATCAAGATCATGCCGAGGTACGGCCCGAGGCCGCTGGTCGTCGCGGGCCTGGCGCTCAACGCCGCCGGCCTGGCCTGGCTGACCACGGTGGACGTCGACTCCCGCTACGTCACCACGCTCCTCGGCCCGATCCTCGTCCTCGGCTTCGGCATGGGCCTGATCTTCGCCGCGGCGCTGCAGACCGGCACCACCGGCGTCCGGCCGCAGGACGCCGGCATCGCCTCGGCGGGCATCCAGGTCGGCCAGCAGCTCGGCGGCTCGGTGGGCACCGCGCTGCTCAACACCCTCGCGGCGAGCGCCCTCACCGACTACCTGGCCGAGCACGCCCAGGGGCAGCCGACCGCGGAACTGCTCCGCCTGGCCGCGGTCGAGAGCTACGTCACCGTGTTCTGGTGGTGCGCCGGCCTTTTCGCG
>NZ_JACBXC010000347.1 GCF_013870535.1 Streptomyces phytophilus
GATCGGCGCGACGTACCCGCTGGAGCACGCCGAGGAGGCGCACGCCTCGCTCGCCCGGCGGGCGACGGTGGGCAAGTCGCTGCTCGTCGTGTGAGCTGCCGGGGCGCGGCACCCCGCGCGCGTGCAGGTGCGCGCGGGCAGGGAGGCGTGGACCGGGCGCGGGCGGGGCTCACATGTGGATCGTGGGTGCCCCGCCCTTCAGCTCCCGTGGTGCGCCGGACCGGTAAAGGAACACGGTCACCAGGGCGCCGACGGCGAAGAAGCCCGCCGACCACCAGAACGCGGTGTGGTAGCTCTCCAGCGCCGCCTGCGCCCGCACGGCCGGGTCCTTGGGATTGCGCCCGGAGACGTAGTCGGTGGCGGCGCTCGCGGAGATGGTGTTGAGCAGGGCGATGCCGATGGAGCCGCCGACCTGTTGCATGGCGTTGACCGTCGCGGAGGCCACGCCCGCGTCGTGCACGGAGACGCCCAGCGTGCCCAGGCTCATCGCCGTCGCCACGACGAGCCCGAGGCCGAAGCCGACGATCACGGTCATCGGCAGGATGTGCGCCGCGTACGAACTGCTCAGGTCCAGCGTCGTCATCCACACCATGCCGACCGTCGCGATCGCCATGCCCACCGGCACCACCAGCCGCGGCCCGATGCTCGGTACGAGGACGTTGGTGGCGAGCGTCGCGGCGATCACCAGGCCGCCGACCATCGGCAGAAAGGCGACGCCGGAGTCGATCGGCGTGTAGTCCAGACCCGTCTGCAGGTAGTACGTGAGGAACAGGAAGACGCCGAACATCCCGCCGGCGGAGATCAGCATGCCGAGGAAGGACGCGCCGCGGTTGCGGTCGGTGACGATGCGCATCGGCAGCAGGGGATGCGCGCTGCGGGTCGACCACCAGGCGAACACGGTCAGCAGCACGGCGCCGATGATCAGCAGCCCCCAGGTGGCGGGCGCACCCCAGTCCTGGTGCTCGGCGTTGGAGAAGCCGTAGACGACGCAGAACAGTCCGGCGGTGACCAGGGCCGTGCCGGGCACGTCGAGCCGGACGCTCCGGTCGCGCGCGGTGTGGGTCAGCAGCGCGGAGGCCAGGCTGAAGGCGACGACGGTGAGGACCACGTTCACGTACAGCGTCCAGCGCCAGTCCAGGTACTCGGTGAGCACGCCGCCCAGCAGCAGGCCGATGGCGCCGCCCGCGCCGGACACGGCGCCGTAGACGCTGAACGCCTTGGCCCGCTCGCCCGGGTCGGTGAACGTCGTCGTCAGCAGCGACAGCGCGGACGGCGCCAGGAGCGCGCCGAAGGCGCCCTGGAAGGCGCGCGCGCTGATGAGCATGTCGAAGTTCACGGAGGCGCCGGCCACCGCGGACGCGGCGGCGAAGCCGACGAGGCCGATGAGGAAGGTGACCTTGCGGCCGACGAGGTCGGCGATGCGGCCGCCGAGGAGCAGGAGGCTGCCGAAGGCCAGCGAGTACGCGGTGACGACCCACTGCCGGTCGCCGTTGGAGAAGTCGAGGTCGGCCTGGGCGGACGGCAGGGCGATGTTCACGATGGTCACGTCGAGGACGACCATCAGCTGGGCGAGGCCGAGGACGCCGAGGATCAGCCACCGGTGGCGGTGGCTGCGCTCGTCGTGGGACGGGTCGGCGGCGCCGGCCGGGCCGGGGTCGTCGGGGGGACCGCTGCCGGCTTCGGCACGGGTACGGGACATGACGGGCTCCGTGTGGGGGGTCGGATGCTCGGAGGGCCGGACTCGGCGCGTACAGGTACGGGGTAGGGGTATGCGTAAGGCGCGGGCCGAGTGCGAGGGCACCGGCCGGCGGGCGGCGCACGGCTGCCTGCGGGACGGTGCGGGGCGTACGGGTCAGGAGTGGCGCAGCGCCGGCAGGACCACCAGGTCGACGAACCGGGCGAGGTACGTGGAATCGGCGAACGCCCCGTCGATCAGCGGGCGTATGACGACCGCGCCGAACAGCAACTGCGGCAGGAACTCGGCCGCGCCCGGCTGCCCTTGCAGCTCGCCGCGCTCCACCGCGCGGTCGAGCAGCCCGGACAGGTGCGTCAGCTCGTAGTCCGCGAGGGAGGTGTGCAGGGTCGCGGCCAGGTCGCCGTCGGTGAGCGCGGCGTGGTGTATCGCGGCGATCAGCGCGGTGTCCTTCTCCGCGGTGGTGGACAACTCCTCGACGAGACTGATCAGATCGCCGCGGAGGGAGCCGGTGTCCACGGCGCCGGGGTCCACGGGCCGGTTCGCGATCATCGCGGCCACGACCATCTCCGCCTTGCTGTGCCACTGCCGGTACAGGGTCGCCTTGCTGCACCGCGCACGGGTCGCGACGAGGTCCATCGACAGCGCCTCGTACCCCGACTCGCGCAGCACGCCCAGCACGGCTTCCAGCAGCTCGCGCTCGCGCTCGGGGGTCATGCGGGGGCGGCGGATCCGGGCGTCGGAGGTCTGGCCGGGGAACTGGCCCACGGGTCTGCCGGGCATGACGGGCGATCCTATCCGTACGGAACGGTTTCGTACCGGCCACGCTAGATCGCGGCCGGGTGAAACGCAACCGTTTCACCCGGCGACTTCACGGCGGCGTCCCCACCCTGCCAATCCCCCTTTTATGCATACTCTTTCGAGCGATTGCCGCACTCGGCGCAGATGCCTAGCGTCGAAGTATGACGATCTCCTCGCCGGCCTCCGCGGAGGCCGGGTGCCGCGTATGACCGGAGCACCCGCAGAAGCCCTCCGCGCCCTCCTGCCCCCCGGCCCCACCGGCCTCGGCATCGCCGCCGCGCACCCGCTGGCCGGGTTCGTACCGCACCTCGTCCCGCCGCCCGAGGCAGAGCCCTCCGCCCGTACGGAACCGGACCCCGAGCCGGCGTCCGGCACCGGACCCGGTCCCGGCACCGCGCCCCCGCCCGACGGCGGCACCGAGCACGGCGGCCTGCGGATCCCGCCGCTGTACTGCCCCGACGCCCTCCGCAACGACCCCGCGCTCGGCGAGGAGGTCAACGAGCGCCTGGTCGAGTGGGCCGAGGAGATCGGCATCTTCACCGGCCGCATCGAGCGGCTGCGCTCCCACCAGTTCGGCAGCCTCTTCATGCTCGCCCACCCCGACTGCGACGACCCCGACCGGCTGCTCGCCGCCGCCAAGTGCGGCCTGTCCGAGTGGTCCGTCGACGACCACTGGGTGGACGAGGGAGAGGACCCGGACCCCGCCCTGCTCGGCGAGCGGATGGCGCTGGCGCACGCGGTCATCGACCCCGTGCGGCTCCCCGCGCGCTACATGCCGCAGTTCGAGGAGACCGTCCAGCGCGAGCCGGTGCTGCGCGCGTTCCGCTCCGCCCTCGCGCACCTCTCGCGGTACGCGAGCCCCACCCAGGTCGCCCGGCTGCGGCACGAGTTGGCGGTCATGTTCGTCGGGTACGGCCAGGAGGCCGAGTGGCGCTCCTCGGCGCGCACCCCGGCGGTGTGGGAGTACCTGCTGCACCGCTACGAGAACGCCTTCTTCCCGTGCATGGTCCTCGTGGACCCCGTCAGCGGGTACGAGCTGCCGCCCGACGAGTTCGCCGACGCCCGGGTGCGCCGCACGTACCTCTACGCCGGCACCGCCAGCGTGCTCCTCAACGACCTGTACTCGATGGGAAAGGAAGACCCCACGGACACGAACCTGCCCAATCTGATCGCCGCCGAAGAAGGCTGCACCCTCCAGGAGGCCGTGGACCGGACGGCCCTGATCCACGACGAGCTGATGCACACCTACGAGGCGGAGGCCGCGGCGCTGACCGCCGCCGGCTCACCGCACCTCGGCCGCTTCCTGGCCGGGGTGTGGGCCTGGATGGGCGGCTGCAAGGAGTGGCACGCCACCAGCGCGCGCTACCGGACCGCCTGACCCGCCCGGCCCGTCCCGCCCGTCCCCCTCCGGCCCCCTTCCGTCCCCGACGCATCCGCGGGTCCGCGAGTCCGGCCCACGCGTCCCGCACCGGCACGTCCCGGACCACCCCTCGAACAGCCTCAGCAGCCCTTGCACGCTTCAGCACGCTCAAAGCACGCCCTCAGAAGGAGAACGACCATGGCGGCTGCCGCCGACACGAACGTCCTCACCAGCCCGTACCAGCACTCCATCGCCGACTACTGGAACCGGGAGAAGGACCCGGTCAACCTCAAGCTCGGCGACGTCAGCGGGACGTACCACCACCACTACGGCATCGGGGACGTCGACCAGTCCGTGCTGACGGGCCCGGAGGAGACCAGGGAAGCGCGGATCATCGCGGAGATGCACCGCCTGGAGACGGCGCAGGCCACCCTTCTGCTGGACCACCTCGGCGAGCCCGACGCCTCCGCCCGGCTGCTGGACGCCGGCTCCGGCCGCGGCGGGTCGAGCTTCATGGCGCACGAACGATTCGGCTGCCGCGTCGACGGCATCTCGATCTCGCAGTCGCAGGTCTCCTTCGCCAACGACCAGGTGCAGCGCCGCGGCCTGGGCAGCTCGGTGCGGTTCCACCTGAAGAACATGCTCGACACGGGCTTCGACACAGGCGCGTTCCGCGGCATCTGGAACAACGAGAGCACGATGTACGTGGAGTTGGCCCAGCTCTTCAAAGAGCACTCCCGGCTGCTCACCCGCGGCGGCCGGTACGTGACCATCACCGGCTGCTACAACGACGCCTACGGGCTGCCGTCCCGCGCCGTGAGCCAGATCAACGCGCACTACATCTGCAACGTCCACCCGAGGTCGACGTACTTCAAGGAGATGGTGGCGAACCGGCTGGTGCCCGCGGCGGTCGTCGACCTGACCGAGGCGACGATCCCGTACTGGGAGCTGCGGGCCAAGTCGTCGGTGGCCACGGGGATCGAGGAGGTGTTCCTCACGGCGTACCGCAGCGGGAGCTTCCAGTACCTGTTGATCGCCGCGGATCGGGTCTGACCAGACCCGACCGGCTCGCCCGGTGGGCGCCCGCGGCCGGCGGGACCCACCGGGGCGGCCCGGCGCCGGTGTCCGCGTCCGCGCCGGCGCCGGGGCAGGCCCGCGGTTCAGGGGCGGGCAAAAGGTGATCGGCCGCTCACGGAGTGCGTGAGAGGCTGGCGTACGTGCGCATTGGGGTGCTGGGTCCGCTGGAGGTGGCGGTCGGCGGGGTGCCGGTGGAGATCGCCGGCGGCCGGCTGCGCGCCCTGCTCGTACGGCTGGCACTCGACCCCGGCCGGTACGTCGGCACGGTGCTGCTCGCCGACGGCCTCTGGGGCGACGCCGTCCCCGC
>NZ_JACBXC010000348.1 GCF_013870535.1 Streptomyces phytophilus
TGCAGCTCCAGCACCACCGCCACGGCCAGCGCGATCTGCACCTCGATCCGCTCGATGCCCCGCGCCCCGTACCAGTCGCACCCCGCGGGCAGCTTCCGCGCCTGCACGTCGTACTCCGCGCACACCAGCAGCTGCGCCAGCTTGACCGGCTCGCCGACGATCCGGTCCGAGCCGCCCGAGACGTCGCCCGGCCGCGAGCCGCACTCCGGCAGGGTGCGCGGGTTGCTCGCCCCCGCGTCCTGCTGCCAGCAGTTGCCCTCGCCCTGCCCGTCCCACCACACGTCCGTCCTGTTGGGCCGCTCGTTGCCCGCCCGGTCGACGCCGAGGTGGTTGCCGGCGTAGCGGTTGTGGTGCGAGGTGTCGAGCTGCTTGCCGAGCGCGCCCTCGCCGCGGATGAACGCGGGGACGGCGTTGAGGTAGAACCCGGCGCGCTGGTGCCCGTAGATCCAGTTGTCCCGGTAGAGGTTCCAGTTGCCGCCCGCGGTGATGATGCCGGTCCCGGGCGGCATGGATATCTGCGGGCAGACCACGCCCTGCTCGTAGCCGCGTTCCGCCGGCGGCTTGGCGCAGGTGCCGTCGGCGACGTACGGGTAGTAGTTCTGGTTGTTGTCGTGGATGAGGTTCCGCTCGAACTTGGCGTGGTTCTGCGGCAGTCCGGGGTGCCCGGGGAAGGCGCTGTCCATCGAGGCGCCGCCCATGTTGTGGTCGAACTCGTTGTCGTGCACCCAGACGGAGTCGCCCGCGGTGCCGGAGTAGCCGACCATGTTGTGGTGGCTGCGGCAGCCGGTGATCTCGATGGCGTAGCGGTCCACGTCGTAGCCGCGGCCGTCGTTGATGTCGGAGGCGCTGCCCGGGTAGATGCCGGAGTCGCCGTTGCCGTAGGACTCGCAGTCGCGGTACAGGCCGTGGTCGGAGGCGAAGGTCAGGAAGCCGTACTCGTCGTTCCACCGGGTGAGCACGTCGTCGATGACGAAGCCGTCCGCTGCCAGCACGTACAGCGAGTTGAAGGTGGAGCGCTGGGCGGTGAAGTTGCGGAAGTAGACGCCGTCGGCGGCGTCCGCGCGGATGACGTTGAGCTTGCGGTACTGGCCGTCGATGACGACGTCGCCGCGGTCGGCGCCGGTGCCCTCGATCTGCAGGTCCTTCTTGCCCATGATCGCGACGAGGTTCTGGTTGTGCGGGCAGCGCTCCTGCTGCGCGTACGACAGGATCTGGTACCCGAAGTCGGACCGCGGCGCCTTCAGCCGCGCGCACTCGCCCGCGGGCTTGGGCCGGCTGGGCTCCTCCAGGTAGACGCCGGGCAGCACGGCGATGGTCGTACCGGGCGCGTCGACGGCGTCGACGGCCTCCTGCAGGTGCTCGTAGCCGCGGTCGCGGCAGCGCTCGTACAGCCGGAGGTTGCGCTCGCGCAGGGCGGTGGGGAAGTCGGCCACGCGCGCCTCGAAGTCCGCCCGGCCGGGCTTGCAGACCAGCAGGTCGGGCTCCTCGTCGCGGTACGTCGGCACGCTGCCGGTGCCGTCGGGGAACTCGACGGGGCGCTCCTCGTGCGCGGCGGCTGGTGCGGCGGTGAGCAGCAGCGCGCCCAGGGCGGCGAGCGGGAGAAGGGCCGTTCGGAGCTTACGCGTCCACGACATGGCGGAAGAGTAGAGCAACTTTCATCTTTTGTGACCCCTCGGCGCGGGGCCCGTGCGGAAGGGGCCGGCCGTCAGCCCGGCCGGCCCCTTCGTCGCATGCGGTCCCCGTCCTACGGGGTGTTGTTCGCCAGCGCCAGCAGCCGGTCGCGGCTGCCGTTGAACTTGTCGCGGTCGACGTTGCCGGAGATGCCGCTCACCCGGCCGGTGCTCGTGTACTGCCACACCGTGTAGAAGGGGAAGCCGCCCGGGAGCGACGGGCTGTGCGCGGAGGTCCAGTGCGCGACCCACAGCGGGCTGCGCGAGGACATGCCGTTCCAGCCGCCGGTGCAGCTGTTCCACCAGCTCGGGCTGGTGTAGATGACGACGTCACGGCTGGTCCGCGCCTTGTACGTGTTGTAGAAGTCGAGGATCCAGTTGCGCATCGCGGACTGCGAGAGCCCGTAGCAGGCGGAGCCCGACGGGTTGTTCTCGATGTCCAGCACGCCGGGCAGCGTCAGGTTGTCGCGGGACCAGGCGCCGCCGTTGGAGGCGAAGAAGTTGGCCTGGGTTGCGCCGCTGGAGGAGTTCGGCCGGGCGAAGTGGTACGCGCCGCGGATGACCCCGGCGCGGTACGCGGCGGGGTAGTTGGTGTTGAACGACGGGTCCTTGTAAGTGGTCCCCTCGGTCGCCTTCATCCAGGCGAACTGGATCCCGGCGCTGCGCACCGACGACCAGTTGATGCTGCCCTGCCAGTGCGAGATGTCGATCCCCTGCACGCCGCCGGTGTGGTCCATCGGGCTGACGTCGGGGGACGACTGCTCGGCGTCGACCCCCATGCCCATGTAGGCGTGGCCCAGCGGGACGGGGTTCTTCTTCTTCGTGTCGCTGCCTGCCGCCGGCGAGGATGCGGCCGACGGCGCGGTGAGCCCCGCGACCAGGGCGAGGGATGCGCCGAGTACGACGGCGGCGCCGGCGCGGGTGCGGCCGGACCGGCGGGAGAAGAGGCGGTGGGTCAGTGATCTGTTCAAGTGCATCGCGGCCTCCTGGCACTCGTGTGCTCTGTGGGGGTGGGGAGAGGCGGTGCTGGTGCTGCTTGTACGGACAGACCGGTGTTCTGATGCGAACACGACAAGAGTGACGCATAGGAACGCCTGCCTGAGAAGGGGGGACCGCCACCCTTTATGGTCCAGTCCAGTGACGCGTGCGCTGAGCTGCGGTTACCGGAGAGGAAATCGCCAACTTTCATGGTGTGAAAGCCGAAACGAAGAATAGCATTCCGGTCACGTAGTGTGCTAGAGCGGACACGCTGAGTGCTTTGGGTCCTGTTGATGTCCGAACTCGGCGCTGAATCGGTCGGTAGCGGTCGAAAGCGGCCGGACGGGGGCGTCCAGGTGCCCACCGGCTGCATGGCATTAACGTGCGGTTGTGACCGACTCCGTACGCCCGCTGCTCTTCCTCGACGTCGACGGCCCCCTCATCCCGTTCGGCCCCGCCTGGACCGGCCGCCGACCGGGCCGGGCGGCGGCGCCCCCGGCGCCGGGCGCCGGAAACCCGCTGCTGGCCCGGGTCGAACCGGCCGACGGGCCCCGGCTCGCGGCGCTGCCGTGCGACCTGGTGTGGGCCACCACCTGGCAGGCCGACGCCAACGAGACCGTCGCCCCGCTCCTCGGCCTGCCGGACCTGCCGGTGGTCGACATCCCGGAGCCCGACGCGGACGAGCCCGGCGGGTTGCACTGGAAGACCCCGCTCCTGGTCGACTGGGCGGCCGGGCGGCCCTTCGCGTGGGTCGACGACGAGATCACCGGGGCCGACCGCGCCTGGGTGGCCGCGCACCACCCGGAACGCACCCTCCTCCACCGCGTCGATCCCGGCCGGGGCCTCACCGAAGCGGACTTCGCCGCTCTCGACGCCTGGCTGCGCGCCGGGTAGCGCGGGCCGGGCGGCGCCCCGCCACCCGGCCGGGGGTCAGATCGTGCTGTCCTGCCACGCCTGGTGCAGCGCCGCGAAGCGCCCGCGGTCGGCGATCAGGGCGGCCGGCGGGCCGTCCTCCACGACGCGGCCCTGCGACATCACCAGGACCCGGTCCGCGATCTCCACCGTCGACAGGCGGTGGGCGATGACCACCGCCGTACGCCCGTGCAGGACCGTGTGCATCGCCTGCTGGACCGCCTGTTCGCCCGGGATGTCCAGCGAGGACGTGGCCTCGTCGAGGATCACCACCGCCGGGTCCGCCAGCAGCGCGCGGGCGAAGGCGACCAACTGGCGCTGGCCCGCCGAGATGCGCCCGCCGCGCTTGCGTACGTCGGTGTCGTAGCCGTCCGGGAGCGCGGTGATGAACTCGTGGGCGCCCAGCGCCTTGGCCGCCGCCTCGATCTCCCCGCGGGTCGCGTCCGGGCGGCCGATCGCGATGTTCTCCGCCACCGTGCCCGAGAACAGGAACGCCTCCTGCGTGACCATCACCACCGCGCGCCGCAGCTCCGCGTTCGCGATCTCCCGCAGGTCCACCCCGTCCAGCAGCACCCGCCCCGCGCTCGGGTCGTAGAACCGCGCGAGCAGCTTGGCCAGGGTCGACTTCCCCGCGCCCGTCGAGCCGACGACCGCGACCGTCTGCCCGGCCGGCACGGTCAGGTCGAAGCGGGGCAGCACCTCGCCGCCCGTACGGTACGAGAAGCCGACCCCCTCGAAGCGCACCTCGCGGCCCGGGAGCCCCTCCGCGGGCGCCGGCAGCGGACGCGGGTCCGCCGGCTCTGCGACGCCCGGCCGCTGCGCCAGCAGCCCGGCGATCTTCTGCAGCGACGCCGCCGCCGACTGGTAGGAGTTGAGGAACATCCCGAGCCGGTCGATCGGGTCGTACAGGCGCCGCAGGTACAGCACCGCCGCGGCCAGCACGCCCAGCGCGAGGTCGTCCTCCGCCACCCGGTACGCGCCCCACAGCACGATCCCCGCCACGAAGAAGTTCGCCGTCAGCCGGGAGCAGACCACGTAACGGGCCATCTCCAGGATGGAGTCGCCGTTGACCCGCTCGTGGTGCCCGTTGAGCCGGTCGAAGTCCCCGTCGTTCGCGCGCTCCCGGCGGAACGCCTGCACGGGCCGGATGCCGTTCATCGTCTCGACGAACTTCACGATCACCTGGGCGATCGCCGTCGACCGCTTGGTGTAGATCTTGATCGAACGCCGCTGGAAGTTGCGGATCAGCGCGTACAGCGGCACGAATGACAGCAGCGCCGCCCCGCCCAGCCCGAGGTCCAGCCAGAGCAGCAGCGCCGCGATGTACACCACCTGGAGCACGACGACGATCAGCTCCTGGAGCCCCTCGCTCAGCAGCTCGCGCAGCGACTCCACGTCGCTGGTGGAGCGGGAGATGAGCCGGCCGGAGGTGTAGCGGTCGTGGAAGTCGACGTCGAGGACCTGCGCGTGGCGGAAGATGCGGCCGCGCAGGTCGAGCAGCACGTCCTGGTTGATGCGCGCGGCGGCACGCACGAACGTGTGCTGGAGCAGCCCGGAGGCCAGCGCGCAGATCGCGTACGCGATGCCGACGGCGAGCAGCGGGCCGTGGTCGTCGCGCCGCAGCGCGGGCACGGCGTGGTCGATGGCGTACGCGACGAGCAGCGGACCTGC
>NZ_JACBXC010000349.1 GCF_013870535.1 Streptomyces phytophilus
CGCCGGCGCCTTCCGTGCGGCCGCCGTCGTCCCCACTGTCCCCGCCGTCCGGCTCCGCGGGCTCTCTGCGCACGATCGACACCACGGTGGATCGACGTACGGACTGCACTGCGAAGGTCGTCCCCACTGTCCTCTCCCGGCCCATTCCCGGCATACGGGCGTTCCCCACGCAGCCAGAGTGACAGACTGAGCCCGCCCAGATGCACCAAGTGACACAACTGGTGACCGGATATGGCCCATCCGACCTCCGCCGCACCGCCGGGATTACCCCCTCCGGCCACCCCCGCCCGGCCCTGCCCGCCGGTGGCGAGCGGCGCGGGCCGTGGGCCGCCGCAGCGGCGAAAGCACAGCTCACCGCGGTGGACACGGGTGCGTACGAGACCTCGGCGCGCGCCGCTGGGCCCCCCGAACGACCCCGCCGCGGGCCCCGCACCCGCCGTCAACGCGATCACGCGCGTCGCCCGCACGAGGGGCGTGACCGGCGGCGCCCACGCCGCCCGCACACCCCTGAACGCCCTTCCCGCACCCCGTGGCCGACAGCGGGCGCACGCCCGCGGACGGGGCCGCAAGCGGCCACCGGCACAGGGGACTTCCGGCCGCGCGGGCGCCGCCGGGAGGACCCGCGCCTCAGGCTTCCCTGGCGCCCGCGTACATGTCCTCGATGAGGTCCTTGTACTCCTTCTCCACCACCGGCCGCTTGAGCTTCAGGCTCGGCGTCAGCTCCCCGTGCTCCACGTCGAGGTCCCGCGGCAGGATCCGGAACTTCTTGATCATCTGCCAGCGCTGCAGCCGCTCGTTGAGCTGCTTGACGTAGCCCTCGACCAGCTCGCGCGCCTCCGCCGACGCGACCAGCTCCGCGTACGGCCGGTCCTCCAGGCCGTTCTCCTTCGCCCAGCCGGCGAGCGCCGCCTCGTCGAGGGAGATCAGCGCGGTGCAGAAGTTGCGGTCGGCGCCGATGACGAGTATCGAGCCGACGTACGGGCACACGGCCTTGAACTGGCCCTCGACCTCGCTCGGCGCGATGTACTTGCCGCCGGAGGTCTTGATCAGGTCCTTCTTGCGGTCGGTGATGCGCAGGAAGCCGTCGTCGGACAGCTCGCCGATGTCGCCGGTGTGGAACCAGCCGTCGTCCTCCAGCACCTCGGCGCTCTTCTCCGGCAGGCCGTGGTAGCCCTGCATGATGCCGGGGCCGCGCAGCAGGATCTCGCCGTCGTCGGCGATGCGCACCTCGCAGCCGGGCAGCGGCTTGCCGACGGTGCCGGTGCGGTAGGTCTCCATGCGGTTGCAGAAGCTGGCGGCGGCGGACTCGGTGAGGCCGTAGCCCTCCAGGATCGGCACGCCGGCACCGTCGAAGAAGTAGCCGATTTCGGGGGCGAGGGCGGCGGAGCCGGAGACCATGCCGCGCATCCGGCCGCCGAAGGCGGCGCGGAACTTGCCGTAGACCAGCTTGTCGGCGAGGGCGTGTTTGGTGGTCAGGCCGACGGGCGCGGTGCGCTTGCCGGTGCGGCGGTGGTTGTCCTGGGTGACGCGCGCGTACTCGCGGGCGACCTCGGCGGCCCACAGGAAGATCTTGTACTTGGCGCCGCCGCCGGCCTTCGCCTTGGCGGCCACGCCGTTGTATACCTTCTCGAAGATCCGCGGGACGCCGCACATCTGGGTGGGCCGGACGACCGGCAGGTTCTCGATGATCTTGTCGATCCGGCCGTCGACGGCCATCACGTGCCCGACCTTGATGTGCCCGGCGGTGAGCACCTTGCCGAAGACGTGCGCGAGCGGCAGCCACAGGTACTGCACGTCGTCGGGCATGACCAGCTCGATGCCCTCGATGGCGTAGCCCATGTACGACCAGGAGTCGTGCGCCAGCCGGACGCCCTTGGGCCGGCCGGTGGTGCCGGAGGTGTAGATGAGGGTGGCGAGCTGGTCGGGGCGCAGGGCCCCGATGTGCTCCCGTACGGCCTCGGGGTGCTTCTCCAGGTACTCGGCGCCGCGGCGCTCCAGCTCGGCCAGCGAGAGCACCCAGCCGTCCGGGTCGTCCTCCGTGGCGACGGCGTCCGCGGCCTCGACCACGACGACGTGCGCCAGGTCCGGCAGCCCCGCCCGCATCTCGCGCACCTTGGCGAGCTGGGCGGCGTCCTCGGCGACGAGCACGCGGCTGCCGGAGTCGGCCAGGATGTACGCGGTCTCCTCGGCGTTGGTGCTCGGGTAGACGGTCGTGTTGGCCCCGCCGGCGCAGAGGATGCCGAGGTCGGTGAGGATCCACTCCAGCCGGGTGTTGCACGCGACGGCGACCCGCTCCTCGGACTGCAGGCCGAGGTCGAGCAGCCCGGCGGCGATCGCGAAGACCCGCTCGGCGGACTGCGCCCAGGTCAGCGACCGCCACTCGTCGCCCTCGCCGGAGCCGCCGGCGGCCGGCACCGGGTACTGGAACGCCTCCCGGTCGGGGGTGGACTCGACGCGGTCGAGGAAGAGCGTGGCGACGGACGGCGGGCGGCTGTCCAGCTTCGTCTGGGTTTCGGTCTCGGTCACTGCATCCTCCGGCCGCTGCTCTTCGCTGGTAACTGGCGAGTAACCAGCAGATTAGAGGGTGACTGCGAGCGACGTAAGGGTCTGCAAGGCGTCGGATAGGTCTCGAAGCCGGGCCGGCGGGTGACTCCCGCGCCGGCCCGGTCCGTACGGTTCCGCTTTCCGCCCGCCCCCGCGGGCGCCCGCCGCGGCTGGTTCGCCGCCGGCTACTTCTTCGCCTTGCTGTCGCCCTCGTCCGAGGACAGCACGGCGATGAACGCGTCCTGCGGCACCTCCACGCTGCCGACCATCTTCATCCGCTTCTTGCCCTCCTTCTGCTTCTCCAGCAGCTTCCGCTTGCGGGAGATGTCACCGCCGTAGCACTTGGCGAGGACGTCCTTGCGGATGGCGCGGATGGTCTCGCGGGCGATGACCCGCGAGCCGATCGCCGCCTGCACGGGGACCTCGAACGCCTGCCGCGGGATCAGCTCCTTCAGCTTGGCGACGAGCCGTACGCCGTAGGCGTACGCCTTGTCCTTGTGCGTGATCGCGGAGAAGGCGTCGACCTTGTCGCCGTGCAGCAGGATGTCGACCTTGACGAGCTGGCTGCTCTGCTCGCCGGTGGGCTCGTAGTCGAGGGAGGCGTAGCCGCGGGTCTTGGACTTGAGCTGGTCGAAGAAGTCGAAGACGACCTCGGCGAGCGGCAGCGTGTAGCGGATCTCGACGCGCTCCTCGGAGAGGTAGTCCATGCCGAGCAGCGTGCCGCGGCGGTTCTGGCACAGCTCCATGACCGCGCCGATGTACTCGGTGGGCGTGAGGACCGTCGCCCGTACGACCGGCTCGTAGACCTCCTCGATCTTGCCGACCGGGAACTCGCTGGGGTTGGTGACGACGTGCTCGGTGCGGTCCTCCAGCACGACGCGGTAGATCACGTTGGGGGCGGTGGCGATCAGGTCGAGGTTGAACTCGCGCTCCAGCCGCTCCCGGATCACCTCCAGGTGCAGCAGGCCGAGGAAGCCGACGCGGAAGCCGAAGCCGAGCGCCGCCGAGGTCTCCGGCTCGTAGACCAGCGCGGCGTCGTTGAGCTGGAGCTTGTCCAGCGCGTCGCGCAGCTCGGGGTAGTCGGAGCCATCGACCGGGTAGAGCCCGGAGAACACCATCGGCTTGGGGTCCTTGTAGCCGCCGAGCGGCTCGGTGGCGCCCTTGCTGAGGCGGGTGACGGTGTCGCCGACCTTGGACTGGCGGACGTCCTTGACGCCGGTGATCAGATAGCCGACCTCGCCGACGGACAGGCCGTCGGCCGGGGTCATCTCGGGCGAGTTCGTGCCGATCTCCAGCAGCTCGTGGTGGGCGCCGGTCGACATCATCCTGATCCGCTCGCGCCTGCCGAGCGTGCCGTCGACGACCTTCACGTACGTCACCACGCCGCGGTACGAGTCGTAGACCGAGTCGAAGATCATCGCGCGGGCGGGGGCGTCCTCGACGCCCACCGGCGCCGGCACCTGCCGGACCACCTCGTCGAGCAGCTGCTCGACGCCCTCGCCGGTCTTCGCCGAGACCCGCAGCACGTCGGCGGGGTCGCAGCCGATGAGCCCCGCCAGCTCGGCGGCGAACTTCTCCGGCTGCGCGGCGGGCAGGTCGATCTTGTTCAGCACCGGGATGATCGTGAGGTCGTTCTCCATCGCGAGGTAGAGGTTCGCGAGGGTCTGCGCCTCGATGCCCTGGGCGGCGTCCACCAGCAGCACGCAGCCCTCGCAGGCGGCGAGGGAGCGGGAGACCTCGTACGTGAAGTCGACGTGCCCGGGGGTGTCGATCATGTTGAGGATGTGCGCCGTGCCGCTGGTCCCGCCCTCCGAGGGCGACCACGGCATGCGCACGGCCTGGGACTTGATCGTGATGCCGCGCTCGCGCTCGATGTCCATGCGGTCGAGGTACTGCTCGCGCATCTGGCGGTTGTCGACGACTCCGGTGATCTGGAGCATCCGGTCGGCCAGCGTCGACTTGCCGTGGTCGATGTGCGCGATGATGCAGAAGTTGCGGATCAGCGCGGGCTCGGTACGGCTGGGCTGCGGCACGGTGGTTTCGGTCGCGGGCACCTAGGGGTCCTGTCGGGAGGGAGGGGCGTGTCTGCACTCGTCGCCCCCATGGTCCCATGCGCGCGGGGCCGGGGACGGTTTGGGCGGCCGTCCTGGCTGCTGGTAGCCTGACCCACTGTGTCTGGACCCGGTGAGGTCCGGCAGTTCAGGTCCCCAAGGACGATCTTCGAACATCTTCAAGAGGCAGCTACGTGGCGAACATCAAGTCCCAGATCAAGCGGATCAAGACCAACGAGAAGGCCCGGCTGCGCAACAAGGCCGTGAAGTCGGAGCTGCGCACCGCGATCCGCCGTACCCGTGAGGCCGTCGAGGCCGGGGACGCCGAGAAGGCCGGGGAGGCGCAGCGCGCCGCCGCGCGCAAGCTGGACAAGGCCGTCAGCAAGGGCGTCATCCACAAGAACCAGGCGGCCAACAAGAAGGCCGCGCTGGCCAAGCGCGTCCAGGCCCTCCAGGGCTGATCCCGGGGGCCCGCAGGGCCCTCCGCCGGACCGCCGGGCGAAGCCCTCTCACTCCGCTCCGGTCGGGCACGAGAAGACTCCGCGCCGCACGCGGCCTGCGTTCGCCACGCGGGTGCGGTGCACAAGCTGTAACCGAAGGCCCCGC